>NZ_JBJZOJ010000025.1:0-102462 GCF_047200655.1 Streptomyces sp. MS06 | reverse complement strand
CCCCCCCCCCCCCCCCCCCCCCCCCCCCCCCCCCCCCCCCTCCGGCCGCGGGCGCCCCGGACCCGGCTGCTCCCGGACTGCGGTGCGCCCGGGCGGGCCGGCCGGTCAGGGGCGACGGCCGCGCCGCAAGCGGGACACCGGGCGGGCGGGGCCGGGATCAGCCGACCGTACCGCCCGCCTCCGCCGGCACCGGGGCGGCGCCTTCGGCCTCCGCCCGTGCCAGCGCGCCGTCCAGGTCGGCCCACAGGTCGTCGACGTCCTCCAGGCCCACCGACAGCCGCAGCAGCCGGTCGCTCACGCCCGCGCCGCGGCGGTCCTCGGCATCGACGATGCGATGGCTGATCGACGCCGGGTGCTGGATCAGGCTGTCGACGCTGCCGAGGCTCACGGCCGGGGTGATCAGGCGGACGGCGGCGATCAGCGCGTGCGGATCGCCGTGCACCTCGAAGGCGATCATGGCACCGCCGATGCGAGGGTAGTGCACCCGGGCCACGCGCGGGTCCTCGGACAGCCGGCGGGCCAGTTCCGCGGCGTTGGCGGACGCCACCCGGACACGGACCGGCAGGGTGGACAGCCCCCGCAGCAGGAGGTAGCCCGCCAGCGGGTGCAGCACGCCGCCGGTGGCGAAGCGCACCTGGCGCAGCCGCCCGGCGAACTCCTCGTCGCAGGCCACCACCCCGGCCAGCACGTCGCCGTGCCCGCCCAGGTACTTGGTGGCGCTGTGCAGGACGAACCGGGCACCCTGCTCGGCGGGACGCTGCAGCACCGGTGTGGCGAAGGTGTTGTCGGCGAGCAGCGGAACGTTCCCGCAGGCGTGCGCGACGGCGCGGAGGTCGAGTTCGGCCAGGGTCGGGTTCGCCGGGGACTCGACGATCACCAGCCCGGTGTCCGGGCGCAGCGCGTCCGCGATCCCGGCGGGGTCGGTCCAGGTCACCTCGGAGCCGAGCAGCCCCGCGGTCAGCAGGTGGTCGCTGCAGCCGTACAGGGGCCGGACGGCCACCACATGGCGCAGGCCCATCGACGCCCGGGCCAGCAGCACCGCGCTGAGCGCGGCCATCCCGCTGGCGAAGGCGACGGCGGCTTCGGTGCCCTCCAGCCGGGCCAGCGCGGTCTCGAAGCGGGCCACCGTGGGGTTGCCGAGCCGCCCGTAGACCGGTGGGCCGTCCAGTTCGGCGCCGGTGGTGGCGAAGGCGTCGACGCGGGCGGCCTCACCGCGGCTGTCGTACGACGGGTAGGTGGTGGACAGGTCGATCGGCGGGGCGTGCAGGCCCTGGCGGGCGAGGTCGTCGCGGCCGGCGTGCACGGCCTCGGTGGCCAGCGCTCTGGGGGCGGTGCGGGTGGTGTCCACAGGCGTCTCCACAGACTCGTCGCGGTGTCCCCCGGTCGCGGCTGCGCCGCGGGGTGCACCCGGGGACCTCCCGGGCGCGGCGGCCGGGGTGCCGGGGCCGCGCCGGGAGCGGGTTCGTGAGCCGAAGAGTGAACACTCAACGGGCTCCCGTGGCCGAAGGCCGTGCTACGTTCGGCGAGTGGCCGAATCCGTCGTACTGGACCCGGTGGACCTGCATCTGCTGCGACTGCTGCAGAACGACGCCCGGGCGACCTACCGGGACCTCGCCGCGCAGGTCGGCGTGGCACCGTCGACCTGCCTGGACCGCGTGACGCGGCTGCGGCGCAGCGGAGTCATCCTCGGCCACCGGCTGCAACTCGACCCGGCGCGGCTGGGCCGCGGACTGCAGGCGCTGCTCCTGGTGCAGGTCCGCCCGCACCGGCGGGAGCTGGTGGGGCCGTTCGTGGAGCGGATCCGGGCGCTGCCGGAGGCGCTGACCGTCTTCCACCTGACCGGCCCGGACGACTACCTGGTGCACGTCGCGGTGGCCGACATGGCGGACCTGCAGCGGCTGGTGCTCGACGAGTTCACCTCCCGCCGGGAGGTGGCCCGGGTGGAGACCCGGCTGATCTTCCAGCAGTGGGAGTGCGGACCGCTGCTGCCGCCGCAATCCGGCTGACGCGTGCGGACCCGCCGTACGAGGATGGTCCGCATGTCAGAGATCCACAACAGCCCGCTGCCCCGCGAGGTCGCCGACGCCTACGTCGACCGGCTCATCGCCCTCGACCCGATCACAGGTACCTATCTCGGCGTTGCGGAGTGTTCCGGCCGCCTGCCCGACACCTCCCCGGGCGGCCAGGAGGCGCTCGCCGAGCTGGCACGCAACACCCTGGCCGCACTCGACCGGGCGGTGCGCCTGCCCGGCGCGGACAGCGACGTCGAGCGCCGGTGCGCGCGCCTGCTGCGTGAGCGGCTCACCGCCAAACTCGCCCTGCACGAGGCGGGCGAGGGGCTGCGCGCGGTCGGCAATCTGCACACGGTCCCGCATCGGGTGCGTGAGGTCTTCACCGTGACGCCGCAGCAGACGGCACAGGACTGGACGGCCCTCGCCGCGCGGCTGCGCGCGGTGCCGGCCGCGCTCGCGGGCTACCGCGAGTCGCTGGCGCTGGGCCTGCAGCGCAAGCTGCACGCGGCTCCCCGACCGACGGCCACCTTCCTCGACCAGCTGTCGGAGTGGGCGGACACGGGAGCGGGGCGCGGCTGGTTCGACGACTTCGCCGCCCAGGGCCCCGAGGCGCTGCGCGCCGAGCTCGACGAGGCCGCCCGGACCGCGACCGCGGCCGTCGCCGGTCTGCGGGACTGGATGCGCGACGAGTACGCGCCGGCGATCGAGGGCTCCCCCGACACGGTGGGCCGCGAGCGTTACGCGCTGCTGTCCCGCTCCTTCAACGGCACCGATCTCGACCTGGACGAGGCCTACGCCTACGGCTGGTCCGAGTACCACAGGCTGCTGGGCGAGATGAAGCAGGAGGCCGGGAAGGTCCTCCCGGGAGCCGCGACACCGTGGGTGGCGCTGGCGCACCTGGACGAGCACGGCCGGCACATCGAGGGCGTCGACGAGGTCCGCGACTGGCTCCAGGGCCTGATGGACGAGGCGATCGGGAAGCTCGACGGCACGCACTTCGACCTCGCCGAGCGGGTGCGGCGGGTGGAGTCCTGCATCGCCCCGCCCGGAGGCGCCGCCGCCCCGTACTACACGCCGCCGTCCGAGGACTTCTCCCGGCCCGGACGCACCTGGCTGCCGACCATGGGCCAGACCCGTTTCCCGGTCTACGACCTGGTGTCGACCTGGTACCACGAGGGGGTTCCGGGCCACCACCTGCAGCTCGCCCAGTGGACACACGTCGCCGCGGACCTCTCCCGCTACCAGGCCACCGTCGGCGGGGTCAGCGCCAACGCCGAGGGCTGGGCCCTGTACGCGGAGCGGCTGATGGACGAGCTGGGCTTCCTCACCGACCCCGAGCAGCGGCTGGGCTATCTGGACGCGCAGATGATGCGGGCCGTCCGGGTCGTCGTGGACATCGGCATGCACCTGGAACTCCGGATCCCGGCCGACTCGCCGTTCCATCCGGGCGAGCGGTGGACCCCGGAGCTGGCGCAGGAGTTCTTCGGGGCGCACAGCAGCCGCCCGGCCGACTTCGTGGAGAGCGAGGTGACCCGCTATCTGACGATGCCCGGCCAGGCGATCGGCTACAAGCTGGGCGAGCGGGCGTGGCTGCTCGGCCGGGAGCGGGCCCGCGCCCGGCACGGCGCCGCGTTCGACCTCAAGGCCTGGCACATGGCCGCCCTCTCGCAGGGCTCGCTGGGCCTGGACGACCTGGTGGACGAGCTGTCGGCGCTGTGAGCCGGTGACGCGGCACCGCTCCGGGAGCCGGCGGTGCGGGACGGTGCTGTGAGCCGGCCGTTGCGGGACGGATCCGGGAGCGGCCGGCGTTCCGGCCGGGCGGACCGGTCCGGCGCCACGCGCTGCCCGGGCCCGGAGCACCGTCCGCCCGGCGGCACCGGGGCGGGATCCGCGCCGGTGCCGTGAGCCGCCGCCGGCCGTCGTGCCGTGGGCGGCTGCTGGCGTCCCGGCGGGCGTCAGCAGCCGCAGTCGTCCGCGCCCAGCGGGGCGGTCAGCCCGTCGACGGACGCGCTCCGGCGGCCCTCCCGCGTGTCGTAGGCGAACCCCTCCCGCACCCAGTACTCGAATCCGCCGAGCATCTCCTTGACCCGGTAGCCGAGTTCGGCGAGCGCCAGGGCGGCGCGGGTGGCGCCGTTGCAGGCGGGCCCCCAGCAGTACGTCACCAGCGGCACGTCGCGGTCGAGGAGTCGCTCGGCCTGCTCGGCGACGAGCGCGGTGGGCAGGTGCAGGGCGCCGGGTACGTGGCCCTGGTCCCAGGCCTCGGTGGACCGCGTGTCCAGGACGACGAAGTCCGGGGCACCGTCCGCCGCGAGCGCGGCGGCCACGTCGGAGACGTCGGTGTGGAAGGCCAGGGAGGCGCGGAAATAGGCCGCCGCGTCGTGCGGCGCGGCCGGCGCGACCCGCAGGACGGGGCTCACGACGCGCCCGCGTCCCCGCGGTGCGGTCGCGGCGGCTGCCGAGGAGGCGGCAGCCGAGGGAGCGGCGTGTACCGCAAGGGCGGCCGGGACGGTGGCCGTTGGCGCCTCCGTCGCCGCGGTCGCGACGCCCGCGGCGGGGTTCCCGGTGGTGCGGGCGGTCGGGGCCGTTCCGTGGCTGGGGGTGGTGGGGTTCATCGTCCGGCCTTTCCGTGGCGGGCGGGTTTCGACAGCGGGAAATCTACGGCCGTTGATCCGTCCGCTGAAGGCTCGTTCCACGGCCCCGCTCTTGATCCGCCGGTGTTTTCCCTGCTATCCCTGGCCGATGGCCGCTTTTTCCCCTGACGCCACCGACTGGCGCATTCTCGACGCCCTGCAACGGGACGGCCGGGCCAGCTTCGCCGAGCTGGCCCGGACCGTGTCCATGTCGCCGAGCGCCGTCACCGAACGGGTGCGGCGGCTGGAGGAGGCCGGAGTCATCCGGGGGTACGCGGCGGTGCTGGATCCCGAGCGGCTCGGTCTGCCGATACTGGCGTTCGTGCGTCTGCGCTACCCGACCGGCAACTACAAGCCGTTCCACGATCTGGTCGCGGCGACACCCGAGATCCTGGAGGCGCACCACGTGACCGGCGACGACTGCTTCGTGATCAAGGTGGCCGCGCGTTCGATGCGGCACCTGGAGGAGGTGTCGGGCAGGATCGGCGCCCTGGGCTCGGTGACCACCAGCGTCGTCTACTCCTCCCCGCTGCCGCGCCGCGCGCTGGGCCGCTGACCGGGCCGCCCCGGCCCGCCCTCAGCCGGCGCCGCGCTGCCGCAGCACCGAACCGGAGCGGTCCTTGACGACCTCCAACCGTGCGTGGATTCGCCGCCGCAGGTCGGCGACGTGGCTGACGATGCCGACGCTGCGGTCGCGTTCGCGCAGCGAGTCCAGGACGTCGAGGACCTCGTCGAGGGTCTGGTCGTCGAGGCTGCCGAAGCCCTCGTCGATGAAGAGGGTGTCCAGGCGGACCCCGCCGGCCTCCCCGGTGACCACGTCGGCCAGTCCCAGGGCGAGGGCGAGCGAGGCGAAGAAGGTCTCGCCCCCGGACAGCGTCGAGGTGTCCCGTTCGCGGCCCGTCCACGCGTCGACGACGTGCAGGCCCAGGCCGCTGCGGCCGCGGCCGGAGCGGTCGTCGGAGTGGACGAGGGTGTACCGGCCGGACGACATGCGCTGCAGGCGGGCCGTGGCGGCGGCCGCCACCTGTTCCAGGCGGGCGGCCAGGACGTAGGACTCCAGGCGCATCCTGCGCTCGTTGTCCGCCGAGGTGCCGGCGGTCAGGGCGGCGAGCCGGGCCACCCGTTCGTACTCCGCGCGCAGCGGCGCCAGCCGCCGGACCGAGTCGGTCGCGCGTGCGGAGAGGCGGTCGAGTTCGGCGCGGCGGTGGTCGGCCGCGTCGCGTTCGGACGCCGCCTCGCGCAGCCGGGCGGCGGCGTCGGCGGCGGCCCGTTCGGCGGCCGGGACGTCGGCGGGCGCCTGCCGGGCGGCGGCCGCGGTGTCCGCCTCGGCGAGCACCGCGCGCACCGCGGCCTCCTCGGACTGCCAGGCGTCCAGGCGCCGCTGGAGCTCGCGGTGGCCCGCGTCGTCCAGCAGCGCGGCGGCCGCGGCCCGCGGCGTGTCGAAGCCGGCGCGGTAGGCGGCGTCGGCGAGCCGCGCGTCGGCGTCCTTCAGCCGCTGCGCGGCGTCCTCGGCCAGCCGGACGGCCTCGGCGGCCTCGGTGAGTCGGGACGCCTGCGCCCGGAGCCGCTCGGCGCGCTCGGCCACGGAACCCGAGTCGCCCCGCGCCTCGGCCAGTTCCCGCTCCAGTGCGGCCCGCTCCCGGTCGAGCGTGTCGCGGCGGGCCGTGCGGGAGGCGGCGCCGAGTTCGGCCCGCTGCCGGTCGGCGACGCGCTGCTCGTGCTCCTGCTCGGCTCGGCGCAGTTCCTCCCGGACGGCGTGCAGGGCGGAGGCGTCCCGGCGGGTCCGCGCGTACTGCCGCTCCAGTTCGTCCGCCTCGGCGGCCAGCCTGTCGGCCGGCGCGTCCCCCGCCTCGGCGGTGGCGGCGGCAAGTGCCTCCCGCACGGCGGCGAGACGCTGCTCCTCCTCGGCGTGCCGGGCCTCGGCGTCCTGGTGGGCGGCGAGGGCGCGTTCCTCGGTCTCCCGGCCGACGTGCCCGGCGTCCTTCCGGGCGGGGTCGGGGTGGGCGGTGGCACCGCAGACGGCGCAGGGCTCGCCGTCCACCAGGTGGGCCGCCAGTTCGGCCGCGATGCCGTGCAGGCGCTGCTCCTTCACGTCGAGCCAGTGCGCCTTGGCGGCCAGCGTGCGCTCGTGCGCGAGCCGGACCCGTACGGCCGCCTCGTCGGCGTCCCCGGCCAGCGTGTCGCGCAGCCGTGCGGCGCGCAGGCGCTGCTGCGCGGGCTCCCGCCGCACCGCGAGCTGCTCGGCGCGGGTCGCTGCCTCCTGTGCCCGGTCCGCACGGGCCCGCAGGTCGGCGCGGGTCTCCTCCCAGCCGGCGAGCCACTCGACGGCCTCGGCGCGGGCCTCGGTGTCGGCGCGTTCCCTGCGGTCCAGGTCCGCCCGCTCGGCGCGGAGGGCGGACAGCCGCTGCTCGGCGCGGCGGGCGGAGTCCAGGCCGCCCAGTTCCCCGGTGGCGCGGCGGGCGGCCGCGGCGAGGACGGCCGCGCCGGCGTCGGCGTACTCGGTGGGCAGTGCGGCACGTGCGCGAGTCTCGGCCTCGGCCGCCCGAAGGTGCTCGGCGCCGGCGGCCTCGCGGAGTTCCAGCGCGGGTTCCACGGCCTCCGCCTTGCGGGCACGGTCCCTGCGGGCCTGCGTCGCACGGTGTGTCTCAGCGCGCTCCTCGAGGCGCTCGGCGCTTTCCCGCGCCTCGGCCGCCCGCCGCTGCAGCCGGGCCAGCTCGCGGGCGGCGGACAGGGCGTGGCCGGCGGCGGCGTGCGCGGACTCGGCGGCGTCGAGCCGGCAGCCGGCGACGGTGAGCCGCTCGCGGGCCGCCGCCCGGGCCACGGCGGCCGCGACCAGTACGGTCCCGGCGAGGCCGGGCTCACCGGGGGACAGCTCGGGCAGCTCCATGGCCGTGCCCGCGGCCTGCTGCATGCGGTGGGCGTCGGCCAGCAGGGCGGCGTCGCCCTCGCGGACCCGGGCCTCGGTGGCGCGGCGGCGCTCGGCGAGCCGCTTCTCCACCTCGGCGAACCGCTCGGTGGCGAAGAGGCGGCCCAGGAGCCGGCTGCGGGCCTCCGCGTCGGCGCGCAGGAAGCGCGCGAAGTCGCCCTGGGGCAGCAGGACGACCTGGCAGAACTGCTCCCGGCTCATGCCGAGGAGCCGGGTGATCTCCTCGCCGATCTCCTGGTGCGAGCGGCTGAGGTCCTTCCAGGTGCCGGCCGTCGCGTCGAGGGCGCGCAGCCAAGACTGCGCCTTCTCGACGGTGGTGCCGGTGCCGCGCCGCTTCGGGCGCTCCCAGGGCGGCTGCCGGGTGACCTCCAGCCGGCGTCCGGCGACGGTGAAGTCGAGGGTGACCCGGGTGCGGGTGCCGGCGTCGGCGTGGTCGCTGCGCAGGGCCGTGCCCTGGCCGCTCTGTCGGGCGCCGGGCACGGCCCCGTACAGCGCGTAGCAGACGGCGTCGAGGACGGAGGTCTTGCCGGCGCCGGTGGGCCCGTGCAGCAGGAACAGTCCGGCTGCGGACAGCGCGTCGAAGTCGACCGTCTGCGTGCCGCCGAACGGGCCGAACGCGGTGATGTCGAGCCGGTGGAGCCTCATCGGGCCGCCCCCTCGTGCGGCGTACCGCGGTTCACCGGCCGGACTCCGCCGCCGCCCGGTCCGCGCGTGCCGCGTCGAACGCCTCCCGCAGCACCGCCCGTTCCCGCGGGTCGGGTCCCGCGCCGCGTACGTGGGCCACGAAGTCCTCGGCGATCTGCTGGTCGGTGCGGCCCGCGAGGCGCCGGGCGTAGGTCAGGTCCGGCTCGCCGGGCGCGCGGTGCGGGTCGAAGACCAGGCTGAGCGTGTGCGGGAAGCGCGCGCTGAGCCGCGCCATGGGTTCGGGCGGCCGGACCGGGTCGGTGAGCGTGGCCTCCACCCATGCCTCCTTGTGCCGGTCCAGCGCCGGGTCGGTGAGCAGGTCCTGGAGCGTGCCCCGGATGCGGGCGAGCGGGCGGGGCACCGGGCAGTCGACGCGTTCGGCGGTCACCGTGCCGGCGGCGTCGAGGTCGATCAGCCACATGCTCTTGCGGTGGTCCGCCTCGGAGAAGGAGTACGGCAGCGGGGAGCCGGAGTAGCGGACGCGGTCGGTGAGGGTCTGGCAGCCGTGCAGATGGCCCAGGGCGGCGTAGTCGACGCCGGAGAAGACCTCGGCGGGCACGGCGGCCACTCCTCCGACGGTGATGTCGCGCTCGCTGTCGCTGGCCTGTGCGCCGGTGACGAAGGCGTGTGCCAGGACCACGGAACGGGTGCCGGCCGGGCGGGCGGCGAGGTCGGCCCGGACCCGGTCCATGGCGGCGGCCAGAACGGTCTCGTGGCCGGCCCTGGCCACCCCGAACTCCTCCCTGACCAGGGCCGGTTCGAGGTAGGGCAGTCCGTAGAAGGCGACGTCGCCGAAGGCGTCGGGCAGCACCACGGGCGTCCCGCAGCCGGCCGGGTCGGTCCGGAGGTGGATGCCCGCGCGCCCGATCAGCCCGGCCCCGACGCCGAGCCTGCGGGCCGAGTCGTGGTTCCCGGAGATCATCACCGTGGGCACCCCGAGGTCGGCCAGGCGGTGCAGTGCGCCGTCGAACAGCTCCACCGCGGCCAGCGGGGGCACCGCCCGGTCGTAGACGTCTCCCGAGACCACCACGGCGTCGACGCCGCGTTCACGCACCGTCGCCACCAGGTGGCGGACGAAGGCGGCCTGGGCGTCGAGCAGGGCGACCCGGTGGAGCGACCGGCCGAGATGCCAGTCGGACGTGTGCAGGATCCTCAACGCGCGGCTCCGACCTGCATGTGCTCCCCCTCCTGCGCTTCCGGCTGCGGCACCGCCCGGCACGCCGGCGACGGCGTCCCCCACCGTAGCGCCTGCACCGCCGCGCGGGGTGCCGGGCCCGGTGCGCCCCGCCCCGCCGCGCCGGACGGCGGGGCGGGGCGGGGTCGGTCGCGGACGCGGGGTCAGCAGCCGCTGTCGGCGATCACGTAGTAGCCGGCGGAGGTCTCCTTGAGCGTGTGGGTCACGAACAGGTTGTACAGGCCCATGTTCTGGTCGGAGCCGTTGGCGTAGGTGTAGCCGCCGCTGGTGTGGGCCCGGCCGTCCACCACCTGCTGGTAGTTGTTCGCGGTGAAGCACTGGGCGACGTAGCCGGTGGTGGTGGCGGTGACCGCGGAGGAGCGGGTGCCGGGCGTACCGGAGTCGTCGACGGCCGCCACGGAGTAGTCGTAGGAGGTGGCGGAGGTGAGACCGGAGTCGGTGTAGCCGGTCGACGAGGTGGAGCCGACCTTGGTGCCGTCGCGGTAGACGTCGTACGAGGCCGCGCCGCTCACCGCGGTCCAGCCGAGCGTGGCGGTGTTGTCGGTGGTGCCGGTGACGGTCAGGCCGGTGGGCGCGGGGAGGGTGGAGGTGCCGCCGCCGGTGCCGCCGCCGGTGCCGTCGAGCCCCCAGAACGCGGCCGTGTAGGACGAGGAGCAGATGTAGTCGAGGAAGTAGGCGCCGGTGGAGCCGCACTGCCCGCTGCCGGAGCCCGGGTCGACGGCGAGTCCGTGGCCCATGCCGGAGATGGAGTACAGCTCCACGGCGGGAGTGCCGTCGGGTCCGTCGTAGACGCTCAGCGTGGTGCCGCCGGGCAGGCTCTGCGTGTCGGACGCGGTCTGGCCGATGCCCCGGACGTCGGTCCACTGGTCGCGCAGTTCGTCGCCGTTGACGGGGCTGACGGTGTAGTCGGCGGTGCCCTGCCAGATCGCGACCCGCGGCCAGGGGCCGTCGTAGCCGGGGTAGGAGTTGCGGACCTTGTCGCCCCACTGCTGCGGCGTCAGGCCGAGGCCCGAGGAGTTGTACTGGCAGGCGTTGGTGCCGTTGGAGGAGGTGGCGCACTGGGCGGGCAGGCCGGAGTCGATCGCGCCGCCGGCGAACACGTCCGGGTAGTCGGCCAGCAGGTTGGCCGCCTGGGCGCCGCCCGCGGACAGTCCGGTGACGTAGATCCGGCCGGTGTCGCTGCCGTACTGGGCGACGGCCTTGTCGACCATCTGCTTGACCGACAGCGCCTCGCCGTGGCCCCGGGTGTCCTGGGAGGTGTCGTACCAGCGGAAGCAGGACAGCGACTGGTTGGAGCTGCTGGTCTGCGGATAGACGACGGCGAAGCCGTACTGGTCGGCGAGCTGGGCCCAGCCGGAGTGGGTGTGGTAGTCGGAGGCGGTCTGCGTGCAGCCGTGCAGGGCGACCACGAGCGGGCGGCCGGTGGCCAGGCCGTCGGGCGCGTACTCGTACATGGAGAGGTTGCCCGGGTTGGAGCCGAAGGAGGTCACCTGGGTGAGGGAGGCGGCGGAGGCGGGCTGCGCGGCGGTGGTGAGCAGTCCCGCGGCGAGGGCGAGGGCGCCGACCGCGGCGGACAGCAGGCGGCGTGGGCCGCGGCGTGCGCGGGCGGCTCTGGACGGACGTGCCATGAGGTCTCCTGGGGGTGGGGTGGGGAGACCCGCGGGGCCGGCCGGGGGCGCGTGCCGTCCCGTGGCACGGCCTTCCCCGGCACGGCCGGCGGGCTGTGACGTGCATCATGGAGCCGGGCCCGGTCCGGGGTTAATGGACGGGGCGACCATCCTTGCCGATGCCGTCATGTGGGTGCCCGCCATGGGGAGTTCGGCACGCCGCAGGCGAGCGCGACGGGCCCGGCTCCGGCGGAGTGGGGGCCGTCGCGCTCGCCTGCGGTCGCAGTGCCCGAGGTCAGGCGGTGAGGCGGTCGGGGACCAGCAGTTCCGCCCCGGTGGCCTCGCGCACCTCCTGCGGGTCGACACCGGGTGCCGTCTCGACCAGTTCCATCCCCCGGTCGGTGATGTCGACGACCGCGAGGTCGGTGATGACGCGGTCGACGACGCCGCGTCCGGTGGCGGGCAGCGTCAGTTCCTCGACCAGTTTGGGGCTTCCGTCGCGGGCGGTGTGCTCCATGACGACGATCACCTTGCGGGCGCCGTGCACCAGGTCCATGGCGCCGCCCATGCCCTTGACCATCTTGCCGGGGATGCTCCAGTTGGCGAGGTCTCCCGCGGCGGACACCTGCATGGCGCCCAGCACGGAGACGTCGATGCGTCCGGAGCGGATCATGCCGAAGGAGGCGGCGGAGTCGAAGTACGCGCCGCCGCTCGCGAGGGTGACGGTCTCCTTGCCGGCGTTGATCAGGTCGGGGTGCTCGGCGCCGTCCTGCGGGTAGGGGCCGACGCCGAGGATGCCGTTCTCGGAGTGCAGGACGACGTGCACGCCCGGCGGGAGGTGGTTGGGGATGAGGGTCGGCAGGCCGATGCCGAGGTTGACGTACTGGCCGTCGCTCAGTTCGAGCGCGGCGCGGGCGGCGAGTCGGTCGCGGGTCAGGGGCATGGCGGTCCTCAGGCGGTGGCGGGCTGGACGGTGCGGCGCTCGATGCGCTTGTCGGACGGGTCGGCCGCGACGATCCGGTCGACGTGGATGCCTGGCAGGTGGACGGCGTCGGGGTTCAGCTCGCCGGGCTCCACGATGCGGTCGGCCTCGACCAGCGTGACCCGGCCGGCCATCGCGCACAGGGGGTTGAAGTTGCGGGCCGCGGCCCGGAAGACGCAGTTGCCGTGCCGGTCGGCGACGTCGGCGCGGATCAGGGCGAAGTCGGCGGTGATCGCCTCCTCCAGGAGGTAGCGGCGCCCGCCGAAGGTGCGGACCTCCTTGGCCGGGGAGGCCGCGGCGACCGTGCCGTCGGCGGCGTAGCGCCAGGGCAGGCCGCCCTCCTCGACCTGGGTGCCGATGCCGGCCGGGGTGTAGAAGGCGGGGATGCCGGCGCCGCCGGCGCGCAGCCGTTCGGCGAGGGTGCCCTGCGGGGTGAGTTCGACTTCCAGTTCGCCGCTGAGGTACTGGCGGGCGAACTCCTTGTTCTCGCCGACGTACGAGGAGGTCATGCGGGAGATGCGGCCGGCGCGCAGCAGCAGGCCGAGCCCCCAGTCGTCGAGTCCGCAGTTGTTCGAGACGACCGACAGCCGTCCGGCGCCCTTCGCGGCGAGCGCCCCGATCAGCGTGCTGGGGATGCCGCACACCCCGAAGCCGCCGACGGCCAGGGTCGCGCCGTCCGGGATGTCCCCGACGGCGCGGGCGGCCGATTCCACCACCTTGTCCATGTGTGTCTGCTCGCCTTCCGCGTGGATGAGTTCAGCGGCCGGGCCTTGGTACGGCACCGGACGGCCTCCACCCTCCCGGCGGCCGTCCCGGGCGTCGATGTGGGTCGGCCACACATCTCCGGTCGGAAGGGGGCGGCCGACGCCATACCAGGCGGCGGAGGGTGCGTGCCGGGCGGCGGGGGTGCGACCCGGCGGCGGCTCGGGGTGCGTATGCGTACCGGGCCGGGCGCCGGTGCGGTACCGCCGTGGGCGGTCGGGGCGCGCGGAGGGGTGCGGTCAGCGACCGGCGGCCGGCGTCGCCGGGTCCGTGCCGCTTCGGCGGCCGGGTCGGTCCGGGCCGTCCAGCAGGTGCAGGCGGAGGGCGAGTTGGAGTTCCAGGGCGTGCCGCGGCTCGTTCCATCCGGGGCCCAGCAGCGCCTGGATGCGGTCCAGCCGCTGCACCACCGTGTTCACGTGGATGTGCAGCGCCTCCTTGGCCCGGGTGAGGCTCTGGCCGCCGTCGAAGTAGGCCTCCAGGGTGCGGACCAGCTCGGTGCCGCGGCGTGCGTCGTAGTCGAGCAGCGGACCGAGGCTGGCGGTGACGAAACCGGACACGTCGTGGTCGTCGCCCAGCAGCACGCCGAGGAAGCCGAGGTCGGCGGCGCAGGCGCCGCGGCCGGTGCGCCGCAGCACCAGCAGGGCTCTCAGGCAGCGTGCGGCCTCGGCGTGGGCGGCGGCGAGCGCGACCGGTCCGGCGGCGGGTCCCGCGGCGGCGACGGTCACCGGCAAACCCGCGCAGTGGGTCAGTTGCTCGGCCGCCCGCCGCGCGGCCGCACCCGGGTCCGCGCCGTCCCCGGGGCCGAGCAGGACGACCGCGCCGTCGTGCGCGGCGGTGATGCCCCCGCCGGTGAAGAGGTACTGGCGGGCGCAGGTGAGGAGGCGTTCCTGGGTGGTGTCCGCGCTGTGCGCGACCAGTACGAGCTGGGGCTCGTCCAGCTCGATGCCGAGGCGGCGGGCCCGCGCGGTGAGCGAGGCCGGGTCCCGGCCGGGCTGGTTGAGCAGATCGGTGAGCAGTTCACCGCGGACGCGGTTCTCCGTCTCGGTGACGGAGCGGCGCAGCAGGAGCAGCAGCGCGGCGACCACGGAGGAGCGTTCGAAGAGGCGCCGGTCGGCGTCACCGAGGTCGGGACGGTGCAGGACGAGGCTGCCCAGGGGTTCCCGGCCGGCCAGGATGGCGCAGATCCAGCGGTCTCCGTCGCGCACCGCACGGCCCTTGTCGACGGACTCCGCCGCCG
The DNA here is from genome assembly GCF_047200655.1 of Streptomyces sp. MS06. Taxonomy (NCBI): domain Bacteria; kingdom Bacillati; phylum Actinomycetota; class Actinomycetes; order Kitasatosporales; family Streptomycetaceae; genus Streptomyces; species Streptomyces sp. MS06. Next base: position 88,427 of record NZ_JBJZOJ010000025.1, on the reverse strand, counting down.
CGCGGAGCAGCACGGCGGGGTCCGTGCCGCCGGGCGCCGCCGGGCCCGGCACGGTCAGGTCCCGGCCGTCGGTGTCGTGGACGCTGACCGGGCCGGAGAGCAGTTCGGCGACCGCCGCGGCCACGTCCGGCAGGGCCCCGCCGCGCAGCACGAGGTCGGTGAGGCGGTCGTGGGCCTCCTCGGCTCGCTGGACGGCGGCGGCGTGGGCCTGGATGACGGCGTTGGCCTCGGCCAGCCCGGCCAGGGCGGTCCGGGTGTCCTCCAGGGCGCGGGCGGTGTCGATCGCGATGGCGGCATGGGCGGCGAGCGAGCACAGCAGCGCCACCTCGTCGCTGGAGAAGGTGCGTGCGGAGCGGTCCGCGGCGAAGAGGACGCCGACGACCTTGCCGCCCGCGCCTCCGGTGGAGCCGAGCAGCAGCGGTACGCCGAGGATGGCGGCCAGGCCCTCGTCGAGGACTCCCGCGTCGACGGTCCGGGTGTGCCGGAACCGCTCGTCGGTGCGGTAGTCGTGGGTGACGTACGGGCGGGCGGTCTGGGCGACCAGGCCGCCCAGACCCTCGCCGAGCCCGAGGCGCAGTGTCTGGAAGACCTGGGACACCGAACCGTCGGTGACGCGCATGTAGGTGTCGCCGGCGTCCTCGTCGGGCAGCGTGAGGTAGGCGGTGTCGGTGCCCAGCAGCATCCGGGCGCGGCGCACGATGGACTGCAGTACCGCGTCCAGGTCGCGCAGCCCCGCCAGGTCGCCGGCCGTGTCGAACAGGGCGCTCAGTTCCCGCTCGCGGCGGCGGTGCTGGCGCAGGGTGCGCCGGATCCGCATCGCGGTGGCGGTGGCCCGCTCCAGTTCCGCGAGCTCGTCGGAGTGGGCGCCGTCGGCCCGGGCGCGGGCCGTGAGCGCGCCGAACTCCTCGGCCGGGCCGTCCTCGGCGAGCAGGTCGAGCAGCCGGCGCAGGTACGGGGCCGTGGGGTCTGGCTGGGTCATGGGTCCGTCCAGGCCGGGAAGCGGAGGCAGGGCGACGTCCGTACCGGGCCCGGCCGGCACCCCCGTACGGACGCCCGAAGGGAGGGCCGGTGCGCTACGCCGGCGCCTCGTCCGGTTCTGCCGGCGCCGCCCGGCCGGCACCGGCGCGGGCCCCGGCGCGGGCCTCGCCGCCGGCGTCCGCGCCGGGGGCGACGCCGGTGAGGGCAGGCCGGCTGCCTGCGGGAGGGGCGTCGTTCACGGCGCGGTGCGCGTCGGCCATGGTCACCACTTCCGGCGGAGGAGGATCAAGGGCCGGAACCGGCCCGGGGTTGCGCAGTCACACCGTAGGAACATGCCGGAGCGCCGAGACATGTGGTGTACCGCCACAGTTGGCGGGCGTGGTGTGTGGGTCCGTGCCATTGGTCGCGGAGGAGCCCGGGCGCGGTGCGGGTGAGGGGGGCGATGGGTGCGGGGTGCAGGGTGCGGTGAGAGGGCGTGCCGGTGGGGGCGGCGCGGGGGTCAGTGGGCGGTCCAGCCGCCGTCCAGCGGCAGCGAGACGCCCGTGACGTAGCCGGTGTGCGGACCGCAGAGGTACAGGGCGGCCTCGGCGACCTCCTCCGGTTCGATCAGCCGCTTGACGGCGGTGCGGTCGAGCATGATCTTCGTGACCACGTCCTCGGCCGGGATGCCGTGGGCGGCGGCCTGGGAGGCCACCTGGTGCTCCACCAGGGGGGTGCGGACGTAGCCGGGGTTGATGCAGTTGCTGGTCACTCCGTGCGGGGCGCCCTCCAGCGCGGCGACCTTGCTGAACCCCTCCAGGGCGTGCTTGGCCGCCACGTAGGCGGCCTTGAAGGGGCTCGCCCGCAGGCCGTGGACGGAGGAGATGTTGACGATCCGCCCCCAGCCGCCCCCGTACATGTGCGGCAGGCTGCGGCGCACGATCCGGAACGGCGCCTCGACCATCACCCGCTGGATCAGTGCGAAGCGCTCCACCGGGAAGTCGTGGATCGGTGCGACGTGCTGGATTCCGGCGTTGTTCACCACGATGTCGGCGTCGTCCGGCAGCGCGTCCACGGCCGCCGGGTCGGACAGGTCGACCACGTGGGCGGTGCCGCCGACCTCCTCGGCGGCCTCCTTGGCCGCCTCGGCCGCCCGGTCGACGACGTGGACGTGGGCGCCGGCCCGCGCGAGGGCCACCGCGCAGGCCCGGCCGATCCCGCTCGCCGCCCCGGTCACCAGGGCCTTTCGCCCGGCCAGGTAGCGGCCGGTGGGCATGGCGGCGGCAGTGCCGCCCGTCTGCTCTGGGGTTTCCATGACCGTCACGCTAGGAACGACGGGCGCTCGGGCACACGTGGCCCGCCACCACAGTTGCGGCGGAGGCCGTGGGAACGTCCACCACACCGGCGGGCGGCAGCGAGGTGCGGGTGGGGGGCGACGGTACGGGCGGTGCGGGCGCCTGCTGCCGTTCGCGGGCCAACGCCGACGTGCGGGCCGACACCCGCGTGCCGGCCCGCTCCGGCGTGCGGGCCGGCGCGGGAAGGCCCGCGGGTGTCGGCCCGCACGCAGCCCTCGGCCCCGGCAGCGGGGATGCCTGCGCTGCCGGGGCGTGGGGGCCGTCTCACACGGTGCGCCGCCTCAGACGGCGCTGCCCTCCCGGGCTCCCGGGGCCTCGGTGGCCCCCGGGGCGGCCCCGGACGCGGGCCCGGAGCCGGCGGGCGCGGCCGCGGAGCCCGCGGTCCGTCCGGGCACCGCACGGGATCCGGTCCCCGCGGCGCGGCGGCCGGCACGGATCCGGGCGGGCAGCCCGGCGAGGCCGCCGGGCAGCAGGTAGACCACGGCCACGAAGAGGGCCCCGAGCAGGAACAGCGGCTGGGACAGCGGTACCCGCAGCACCGCGGGCAGGCCCGCGACGGTCTCCGAGTTGGCCAGGTCGCCGAGCCGGTGGTCCGCCCAGGTGTACAGCACCCCGCCGAGCAGCGGACCCCAGCGGCTGCCGGAGCCGCCGAGCACCACCATCACCAGCAGTGCCAGGGTGGCGTCGGAGGAGGCGGCCTGCGGTGTGGCACCGCCGGTGAGCAGCAGGTAGACCACGCCTCCGGCGCCGGCGAGGCCGCCCGCGACCACGAAGGCGACCAGCTTGAACCCGTAGGGGCGCAGGCCGAGCACCTCCACCCGGCGCTCGTTCTCCCGGATCCCGGCCCACACCCGTCCCAGGGGCGAGGACACGGTCCAGTGCACCACGCCGAGCGTGAGGACCAGGTAGGCGAGGGCGATCCAGTAGAGGGTGGCGGTGTTCTGGATGCCGACCAGCCCGTCCGGCAGCAGGTCGGCCGGGACGGCCCGCCCCTCCTCACCACCGGTGAGGCCGCCCGGATCGCGCGAGACGAGGATCGCCCCGGCCTGCGCGAAGGCCAGCGTCACCATGGAGAAGCCGATACCGGACACGCGCAGCCCGACCGCGCCCAGCAGCACCGCGAGCAGCAGCGTGCAGCCGACGCCGACCAGTGCCGCGGCCGCGAAGGGGAGCCTCCACTCCAGCATGGCCAGGTCGGTGACGTACAGGCCGGCGGCGAAGTAGAGCGCGTGGCCGAAGGAGAGCAGCCCGGTGCGGCCGAGCAGCAGGTCGTACCCGGTGGCGAGGGCGCCGTAGAGCAGGCACAGGCCGAGGAGTTGGAGGGTGCCGGGGCTCCCCAGCGGACCGTCCAGCAGCCCGGGCACCGGCACGGCGCTGAACGGGACGAGAACCAGTACGACCAGCAGGGCGGCCGGCCACCAGCGTCCGAGGAGCGTCATGCGAGCCTCCCGGTCAGTCCGCCGGGCCGTACCAGGAGCAGTACGGCGAGCAGCACGACGACCGACAGGTCGCCGAGGCCGGCGGCGGTGTAGTAGTTGGCGAACTGCTGGACGAGGCCGACGCCGGCGGAGGCGGTGGCGGCGCCGGTGACCGAGCCCATCCCGCCCATGACGACCACCACGAACGCGAAGATCAGCAGGCCGGTGCCCTGACCCGGGTTGACCGAGCCGAAGTACAGCCCGGCGAGCGCGCCGCCGAGCGCGGCGGCGGCCCCGCCGATCGCGAACACCAGCGTGAACGCCCTGCGTACGTCGATTCCGAGGGCGGTGACCATCGCCCGGTCCTCGACCCCCGCCCGAACGATCAGGCCGTACCGGGTGCGGGACAGGAACAGCCGCAGCGCGACCAGCACCAGGACCGCGGCGCCCATCAGCACGAACCGGTTGACCGGGACGACCGCGCCGAGGACGTGCACGGTTCCGGACAGCGCGGACGGCTGCGGGAACGGCCGGGCGTCGGCGCCCCAGACGCCCATCAGCAGCGCCGGGACGGCGAGACCGACGCCGACGGTGGCCAGGATCTGGTCGCGCGGCCGGCTGTACAGCGGCCGGATCAGCACCAGTTCCAGCAGGACGGAGGCAAGGGTGCCGACTCCGGTGCCGAAGGCCACGGCGGCGAGGAAGCCCGTACCGCCTTCGGCGGCGGCCCACCAAGCGGCGTAGGCGCCGACCGAGAGGAGCGCCCCGTGCGCGAAGTTGAGGACGTCCATCAGGCCGAAGATCAGCGACAGGCCCGAGGCGACGAGGAAGTACAGCGCGCCCAGTCCGAGACCGGTGCACATCAGGAGGATGACGGTGTCCATCAGCGGTTCCCCTCCGGGGCCGGCGGTGCGGTCCGGGCGGGCGGCGGGGTGCGGTGGCTGCCCACTCCGAGCAGCCGCCGGGCCGCCTCGTCGTCGGCGAGCAGTTCCGCGGTGGCTCCCTGGTGGACGGTGTGCCCGTCGGCCAGCACGGCGCAGGTTCCGGCGACGCGCCGCACCAGGGCGAGGTTCTGCTCGACGAGCAGCACGGGCACGCTGCGGGCCACCCGGTCGAACACGTCGGCGACCTCGGTGACGATCCTGGGTGCCAGGCCCTTGGTGGGCTCGTCGGCGATGATCAGTCTGTTGCCGTTGAGCAGGGTCCGGGCGATGGCCACCATCTGCTGCTGGCCACCGGACAGGGTTCCGGCCAACTGCCTTTCTCGTTTCTTCAGTTCGGGGAAGAGTTCGTGCACCAGCGGATAGGCGGGCCGTGCGTCCCGCTCCGCCAGCCGCAGGTTCTCGGCCACGGTGAGCTGGGCGAAGATGCCCCGGTCCTCGGGGATGTAGCCGATGCCGCGCCGCACCACCTGATGGGTCGGCAGCCGGGAGAGGTCCTCCCCTTCGAGCCGGATCCCGCCGGTGCGCGGGACCAGCCCCATCACGGCCCGGACCGTGGTGGTCTTGCCCGCCCCGTTGCGGCCGAGCAGTGCGGTCACCCCGGCCGGGGCCACCTCCAGGTCCACCCCGTGCAGGATGTGCAGCCCGTCGATCACGACCCGCAGGTCGCGCACGGTGAGCAGGGGCCGGGAGGCGGCGGACGGCGGTCCGCCCGCCGCGGTGTGCGCGGAGGGTGCGGAGGCGCCGGGCGGCGCCGGGTTCGGCCCGGTCACAGCGCCTCCCCGAGGTAGGCCTCCTGCACGGTGGCGTCGGCCATCACCGCCGCCGGGGTGTCGAGCGCCAGCAGCGTTCCGTGGTGCATCACGGCGAGGCGGTCGGCCAGTTGCAGCAGGACGTCCATGTGGTGCTCCACCATCAGTACGGTGCGGCCCAGGTCGCGGTGGACGGACCGGATCAGCTCGGTCAGCGCCGGTACCTCCTCGGCGCTGACCCCGGCCATCGGCTCGTCCAGCAGGATGACCCGGGGATCGCCGACGAGCAGCACGGCGAGTTCGAGCTTGCGCTTCTCGCCGTGGGACAGCGCCGCGGCGGGCGTCTCCGCCCGGTCGGCGAGTTCGGTGCGCTCCAGGGTGTCGGCCACCTGCCGCGCGTAGCGGTCGGCGCGACGCCACAGCCGGTAGGAGGCGCGCGGTCCGGCGGCGGCCTGCGCGGCCAGCCGCACGTGCTCGGCCACCGTCATCCCCGGCCACAGGGAGGAGGTCTGGAAGGTCCGGCCGAGGCCTCTGCGGGCGCGGGTGTGCACTCCGGCGACGGTGATGTCGGCGCCGTCGAGCTCGACGGTGCCCGCGGTGGCCGGACGGATCCCGGAGACCAGGTTGAACAGGGAGGTCTTGCCTGCCCCGTTGGGGCCGATGAAGGCGACGAACTCTCCCTCGTCGACGCTCAACGACACGTCCTGCACGATCGGCACGCCGCGGACCGACCAGCCGAGGTCGCGCAGCCGCAGGACCGGGGCGGCGGCGACCGCCGCCCCGGTTCCGGCGCCGCGCTCCGCCTCGGTCCGGCGGCTGTCCCGGGACACCGGGCCGGATGCGGATGCGGGGTTCGCCATGGGTCAGCCCGCCATCGGGGCCACCGGCGGGGCGACCTCGTCGGCGGGGAGGGTCTGCACCACGGCGGGCTTCGGGGACTTGTCGCTGCCGGTCAGCTTCACCTGGAACATGGGCTGGAGCAGTGCGTGGTCCTCGGCGCGGACGGTGAGCCTGCCCTTCACCCCGTCGAAGCTCCAGCCCTCCAGGGCCTTCACCATGGCGGAGGTGTCGTCCGCGCCCTTGGCGGTCTGCACGGCGTGCACGATCATCTGCGCGGCGGTGAACCCGTCCGGGGTGAAGATGTCCGGCGTGCTGCCGGCCTTCTGCACGGCGTCGGTCATGGCGCGCTCGACGTCGGTCTGCGCGGCGCCGTCGAAGTAGTGGTTCAGGAAGGAGATCCTGGTGGCCGCCGGGCCGAACAGCGGGTACGAGGCCGCCAGGTCGAGGCCGGTCACCACCTTGGTCGAGGAGAAGACGTCCTGCTGGGTGAGCGAGGTCCACAGGGCGGAGGCGGTGTCCCCCGCCCAGGCCACGAACAGCAGGTCGGGCTTGGAGGACTTGGCCTGCTTGGCGAACGGCGTGAGGTCGGTCGCGCTCGGCGGGGCGAGCACCGACTTCACCGTCGCGCCCTCCTTCCCGAGCACCGCCTTGACGGCCGCCACGTTCGCCTGGCCGAAGGCGCTGTCCTGGGCCAGTACCGTGACCTTGCTGCCGTTCGCGTCGCGCCCGATGAACGCGGCCGCGGTGCGGATGTCCTGGTACGACTGGCGGCCGGAGCGGAAGGTGTACCTGTTCAGGCCGGTGATCTTGTCGGCGGCGGCCGGCCCGCTGATGAACAGCACCTTGTTCTGGGCGGCGACCGGGGCCACCTGGAGGGCCACACCGGAGGAGGTCGAGCCGGCGAGGATCGTGCAGCCCTTGCCGATGAGGTCCTTCGCCTCCGACACGGCCTTCGCCGGGTCGCCCGCGTCGTCCTGCACGGACAGCTCGACACGGTGCCCGTCGACCTTCCCGGTGCCCTTGGTCGCGTAGTCGAGGCCGGCCCGGAACCCCTCGATGTACTGCTTGCCGTACGCCGCGAGCGGCCCGGTCTTGGAGTAGACGAGACCGACCTTCACCGGGGCGTCGCCCCCGGACCCGTCGCTCGCCGTGCCGGCGGTGCCGGCCTTGCTGCAGCCGACGGCGAGCAGCCCGCAGGCCACGACGGCGGCCAGCTGGCGGCGCACCCGCCCTGATCGGGTGGCGGCGCGGGCCGTCCGTCTGTTCTCAGTGTCCGAACGGGGCGTCATGGTCGGCTCCTGGGTGTCGCTGGACTTCGGGAATCGCCACCGGGCACCGTGGCGCGGCTCGGCGATTGCGGGAACCGTAGGGCCGGGGAAGCGGTCGGCGACATGTGACGGTCGGAGACATCGCGGGCCCGACTTGTGTGGGCGGACACCACATCCCGGAGGCGGCGCGTCCGGCCGGCCGGGCTTCCCGGGGCGGCGCGGTGCGCGGCCCCGGGTGCGTTCCGGACGGCAGGTGCCGGGGGCGGGGCGGCAGCGCCGCCGGGTGGGAGTGGCCGCCCCGGTCACGACGGACCGCACACGCCCGCGGCAGAGGGGCGGACCGGGCGTCCGGCTCCCGCGGCCGCGGCGGTGCGGCGGTGCGGCGGTGCGGCAGTGCGGCAGTGCGGCAGTGCGGCAGTGCGGCAGTGCGGCAGTGCGGCAGCGGGGTGGTGCCCACCGCCACACCGGCGGGGGGAGGCATGGGTGTACGGCCCATGGTCCGCGAGGGGTGCGGACTGTACAGTCGCCGCACGTCCGTCGCGGTGCCGTTGCCGCGCCTGCGCGCACCGAGTGGTACGGGCGCGACGCGGAAACCGGTGGCACCGCGGCGGGGCAGGCACCACGGCGCGACCGGCGGACCCGGTACCGACGGGCCCGGTACCGACGGGCCCGGTACCGACGGGCCCGGTACCGACGGGCCCGGTGCCGAGGCGGGACCACCGCGACCGCGGCAGCAGGGGCCTGCCGGGAGGGCGGCGGCCCACCTCCTCGACGGCCGGTCGCGCGCACCACCCGCCGCACCCGCGCCGCCGGCCCCGCCCGGCGGCCGGGCCCCCGGGCGGGGGCTCGCACCCCGGGAGGCCCCCCGGGGCGCGGCGGGACCTGTCCCACACCCATGTCAGCCGTTCGGAAGGACTCCGCGATGCCCGACACCCCCGCGCACACCGGCACCCCGGCGCGCGCCGCCTCCGGTGCACGCCGCACCGTGCGCGTGCCCGGCACCGAGCGGCAGCGGTCCGCGGTCCTCGACGACCTCACCACGACCGGCACCCTGGTCAGCGGCCACACCGTGCGCGCGGACTGGGAGGCCCTGCACTCCGCGGACACCCCGCCGCCCCGGGAGCCGGTGCCCGGGGTGCAGATCGACGGCTGCTTTCCCTCTCCGACCCGCCTCAACGACCATCACGGCTGGCACCACGACGCCCAGTTCGTGCTGCGCCTGCCGACCCGCTGGAACGGCAAACTGCTGGTCACCGCGGCACCGGGGGTCCGGCGCCAGTACGCCGTCGACCGGGTGATCGGCGACTGGGCGGTCGCCGCCGGCTACGCCTACGCGGCCACCGACAAGGGCAATTCCGGCCCCGAGTTCCACACCGCCGGGCACCGCCCCGGGGACACCCTGGCCGAGTGGGAGTACCGCCTGCGGGAGCTGGCGGTGGCCGCCCGTGCAACGGTGCGGCTCCACTACGGCGGCGAGCCGTCGCGCACCTACGTCACCGGTGTCTCCAACGGCGGCTACGCGACGCGGTTGCAGCTGGAGCGCCACCCCGACCTGTACGACGGCGGCGTCGACTGGGAGGGGCCGCTCTGGCGGGCCGAGGGACCCAACCTCTTCACCCACCTGCCGGAGTTCCTCGCCCACTACCCCCGCTACCGCGACACCGGGTCCACCGAGGCGCACGCGCGGCTCGTGGAGGCGGGACTGCCTGCCGGTTCGGAGTTCCTGTGGGAGGCCCACCACCGGATCTACTGGGACTTCACCCAGCGCACCTACCGCGCGGTGTTCGACCCCGGGTACCCCGGCCCGGGCCTGCCCGGCACCGGGGTGCCGTTCGCCGCACCGGGCGAGCCCGGCGCGGACGCGGACTACGACTACGCCGGCCGCCCCGCCGCCGTGCGGGAGGCGGTCTCCCGGATCGAGCTGACCGGCGCCCTCGGCAGACCGCTGCTGTCCTTCCACGGCACCCTCGACACCCTGCTGCCCATCGGGATCCACTCCGACGGATACGCCGCGCTGGTCGCCGCGGCCGGTCGCGGCGACCTGCACCGCCAGTACCGCATCCGGGGCGGCACGCACGTCGAGGGGTTCTGCGACCACTTCCCCGGCCGGCTGCGCCCGATGCTGCCGGTGTACCGCACCGTGTTCGCCGCGCTGGAGGCCTGGGTCGAGGAGGGCGAGGCGCCGCCCTCCGACCGCACCGTGGAATGGGGCGGCGACGTCGACGACTCGGACATCGGCACCTGGTGAGCGGGCCGGCCGGGTGCGTCCCGGCCGGCGCCCGGCGCCGCCCGCGCTCAGGCGTCCGAGTAGGCCTCCCCGCCCAGTTCGAGGGTGGCGGTGCCCGCGGTGGCGTCGGCGAGCCAGTCCCGGAAGGCGTCGACCCCGGTGTCCGGCAGCCCGATCTCCAGGGTGACCGACTCGCCGTAGTGCACGTCCCGCACCTCCCGTCCGGTGGCGCGCAGGTCGTTCTGCAGTTTGCCGGCGCGCTGGTGGTCGACGGTCACCGTGGCCAGCCGGAAGCGGCGCCGGGTAACGGTGCCGAGGGCGTCCAGCGCCTCGCCCACGGCGCCGCCGTAGGCGCGGATCAGGCCGCCCGCTCCGAGCTTCACGCCGCCGAAGTAGCGGGTGACGACGGCGACGACGTACCGCGTGTCGCGGCGGAGCAGCATCTGCAGCATGGGCAGACCCGCGGTGCCGCCCGGTTCGCCGTCGTCGCCGGACTTCTGCACGGCGGCGTCCGCGCCGACGACGTACGCCCAGCAGTTGTGGGAGGCGTCGGCGTGCTCCCGGCTCACCGCGGCGACGAAGTCCCGGGCCTCCCGCTCGGTGGCCGCCGGGGCGAGCGTGCACCGGAAGCGGGAGCGGTTGACCTCGGTCTCGTGCACACCGGCGCGGGCGACGGTGCGGTACTCGTGCTGCATCCGGCCAGCCTAGCCGGGGGCAGGTGACGGCTCCGTGGCCCCGGGGCAGGTGACGGCTCCGTGGCCCCGGGGCAGGTGACGGCTTCGAGGTCCCGGGGGCAGGTGACGGCTCCGTGGCCCCGGGGGCAGGTGACGGCTCCGTGGCCCCGGGGGCAGGTGACGGCTTCGAGGTCCCGGGGGCAGGTGACGCTCCGGGGTCCCGGGGGCCGGCGTGCGGCGGGCTCGTGACCGGCGCCGCGGCGGGCACCGTTCAGGTCCGCTGCCCCCTGGGCACGGTCACCGCGGTCAGCCGGGCCGCCTGCCCGGTGAGCACCTGCCAGGTGGGGCCGTGCCAGGTCAGGATCGCGAGCGCGGAGGTGGAGAAGGCGGCGCGGACCCGGTCCAGGGTGTCGCCGGCGCCCTCGCCGGCGAGGTGCAGGGCCAGGTCCACCAGCGCGGGGTCGTGTCCGAGCAGGAGCAGGGTCGCGGTCTGCGCGGGCGCTTCCCTCACCACGTCGAGCAGGCGCGTCGCGTCGGCGTGGTAGAGGCGTGCGTCGTAGCGCACCGGCGGCGGATCGCTCCACTGCGCGCACGCCAGTTCCCAGGTCTGCCGGGCGCGCAGGGCGGTGGAGCACAGGGCGAGGTCGGGAAGGCAGCCGGCCTCGGCGAGCGCCCGCCCGGCGGCGGGGGCGTCCCGCCGGCCGCGGGGCGCCAGGGGGCGCTCGTGGTCGGGGACGCCCTCGGGCCGGGCCGACTTGGCGTGCCGGAGCAGCACCAGGCGGCGCCCCGGCCCCGGCTCGGCGCGTTCCGTCACGGCGGTGTCCCGAGGTCGCGGGTGAGTTCGAGACCGAGCAGCCGGTCGGCGTACGCGTACGTCTCGAAGCGCGCGCCGTCCGGCAACTCGGGCCCGGCCTGCTCCACCGAACGCAGCGTGTCCAGCACCGCCGGCACGTCCAGGTCGTCCTCCCAGGCGGCGCGCAGCCGGCCGCGGACGGTGTCCGGGACGGGGCGCGAGGGGCTACGCGCCCAGCCGGCGACGGCGCGCCGCCAGCGGGTGAGCGTGTCGCGGGCTCCGGTCAGCGCGGGCGGGTCCAGCCGCAGGGGTGCGCCGCGGGGGGCGGCGAGCAGCGCCAGGCGTACGGCGGACGGGTCGGTGTGCGCGGGCAGTGCGCTCCGCGCGGGCGGTCCGGGCGCCGGCTCGACGGGGGCGACGCCGACGAGCACGCCGTCCGGGACTCGGGTTCCCCGCTCGGCGACGTGGACGGTCTGGGCCTCGCCCAGCGCGGCGCCGAGACCGCGGCCGTCCTCCAGGGGGCGGACACCGAGGGCGGCCGCGTCCGTGCGCAGTTCGGCCTGCTGCCGGTCGCCGGTGAACACCGTCCACACGGGTGTGCCCTCCAGCTCCAGGGCGCGTACGAGCAGGTCGGTGACGAGCAGTACCCGCAGTGCGGTGGGGTCGAGGCCGGGGTCGTGGGCCTCGACGCGGGTCAGCCCGCGCCGGAGGGGGGCGGCCTCGACGTTCTGCCCGGTGCGGTCGTCCGTGATGCGCAGCACAGGGCGAGCCTAGGCGGGCGCGCGGCGGCGCGCAGTCCGGTGGCACGCGATCCGGACACGGCGCCCGCGCCGGCGTGCGCGGAATCCGGCTCCTTCGTGCACGGTTGTGCTTCGGGAGAGCACCTTCCGAGACCGAGGGAGACCGTTCGTGTACGGCGACGAGGCAACGATCCGCAAGATCCTCACCGAGCTGGGCGACACCTGGGCCGTGGTGGGGCTGTCCTCCAACCGCCGCCGGGCGGCCTACGGGGTGGCCGAGGTGCTGCAGCGCTTCGGCAAACGTGTGGTGCCCGTGCATCCGAAGGCGGAGACCGTTCACGGCGAGCCGGGGTACGCCTCGCTGGCGGAGATTCCCTTCGGCGTGGACGTCGTGGACGTCTTCGTGAACAGCGCTCTGGCCGGTGCGGTCGCCGACGAGGCGGTGGCCGCGGGTGCCCGAGCCGTCTGGTTCCAACTGGGCGTCGTCGACGAGGCGGCCTACGAGCGGACCCGGTCGGCGGGCCTGGAGATGGTGATGGACCGCTGTCCCGCGATCGAGATCCCGCGGCTGGGCTGATCGCGGCGGGCGGGGAGGGCCGGCACCCTGCGGCGTCCACTGCCCGGTGTCCGTCCGGTACCCGGCGCCGGACGCGGGACCGGCGCCCGACGGGGAACCGGACGCTCTACAGGAGCCGGGGCCCGGCAGGGGCCGGCGCCCGGCAAGGGCCGGCGCCCGGCAAGGGCCGGCGCCCGGCAGCGGGTCAGGCGATGCCCAGGCCCTCCACCACGTCGGCGCCGGGCAATTCGGCCAGCGCTTTGCCGGGCACCAGCAGCTTCCCCCGCCGGCGTCCGCTGCCGACCAGGACGTACGGCAGGTCGGCGACGGCCGCGTCGACGAGCACCGGCCAGCCCTCGGGCAGGCCGATCGGGGTGATGCCGCCGTACTCCATGCCGGTCTCGCCGGTCGCCGTGTCCGTCGGGGCGAAGGAGGCCTTGCGGGCCCCGAGCCGGCGCCGGACGACGCCGTTGACGTCGACGCGGGTGGTGGAGAGCACCAGGCACGCGGCCAGGGTGGTCGTTCCGCCGCGCTTGCCCGCCACCACCACGCAGTTCGCGGACTGCTCCAGCAGTTCGCGACCGTAGTGCTCGACGAAGACCGCGGTGTCGGCCCACTCCGGTTCGGTGTCGACGTGGACGATCCGGTCGGCGGGCACGCTGCCGCGCCAGTGGCGAACGGCGTCCGCGACCGGCCGGATCAACTCGTCGAGGCAGTCGGGTGCTGGGGTGGCGGTGTCGAAGTCACCGATCGGCGCGCGCATGACGGCACGCTAACAGCCGTGCTCCTGCGCGCCGACAGCCGTGCGCGAGCAGCACGAGTGGTACCGACGGCACCCGGACGGGACGGGCACCGGCCCGGACCCGCCGTGCGGGCCGGGACGGGAGCCGTCCGGCTCAGCGCACGGGCGGCACGGACACCGCGAGGACCATCTCCATCGGTACGTCGCCCTCGTTGCCGTACGCGTGCGGTGCGTCGGCCTCGAAGGAGGCGCTGGCACCCGCGGGGACGCGGTGCGGCACCCCGTCCACGGTCAGTGTCAGCTCGCCCGCCGTCACGTGCACCAACTCGACCGTGCCCGCGGGGTGCGGGTCGGAGGGGCTGGACTCCCCCGGCATCAGCCGCCAGTCCCACATCTCCAGCGGGCCGGGGGCCTCCGTCCCCGCGAGCAGCCGGTTGTAGCCGCCCGCCTCGCTGTGCCACAGCCGGACGGCCTGGTCGGCGGGGACGATCCGGACCCTGGGGCCCTGCTCGTAGTCGAGCAGGGTGGTGATGCTGACGCCCAGCGCATCCCCGATCTTCACCACGGTGCCGATGCTCGGGTTGGTGCGCGCCTGTTCGATCTGGATGAGCATTCCGCGGCTGACGCCGGCCCGGGTCGCGAGCGCGTCCAGGGTGAAGCCGCGTTCGTTGCGCCAGCGTTTGACGTTGCGCCCCAGAGATCGGGTCAGCAGCTCTAGGTCCGACACGTCCCGTCCAGGATTCTCAACGTTCCCACCCTCACCGTTCAACATAATGAATTCCACAGTGCACCCCACTGAACTACGATGAGGTGCACCCGACCGTTCACCGAACTGTACTGCGAGGCGACCCGTGACAGCATTCTTCGCCCTGGCCACCAGCCTCCTGTGGGGGCTGGCCGACTTCGGCGGCGGGCTGCTGACGCGCCGCACTCCCGCTCTGACCGTGGTCGTCGTCTCCCAGACGATCGCGGCAGCCGTGCTCGGCGTGCTGGTGGCCGCCACCGGCGGCTGGAGCGAGGCCGGGCCCCGGTTGTGGTTCGCCTTCGCGGCCGGCCTGGCCGGCCCGGTCGCGATGATCTGCTTCTACCGCGCGCTCGCCCTCGGCCCGATGGGCGTCGTCTCCCCGCTGGCCACCCTGAGCGTGGCGGTGCCGGTGGGTGTCGGCCTGGCCCTCGGGGAGCGGCCCGGCCTGGTCCAGGTCGCCGGTATCGCGGTCGCCGTCACCGGGGTGGTGCTGGCCGGCGGTCCCCAACTGCGCGGGGCGGCCGTGCAGCGCCGGACCATCGTGCTGACCCTGGTGGCCGCGGGCGGTTTCGGGGCGGTGTTCGCACTGATCGCCGAGGCGTCGACCACGGTCACCGGCCTGTTCCTCGCCCTGTTCGTGCAGCGGGTGACCAACGTGGCCGCCGGCGGCGCCGCACTGTGGGTCTCGGTGCGGCGGGGCTCCCCCGCGCTGCCCGGGGGCGGCCTCACCAGCGCCTCGCTGCCCGCGCTGGCCTTCGTCGGCCTCGCCGACGTCGCGGCGAACGGCACCTACTCCGTCGCCGCCCAGCACGGCCCGGTCACCGTGGCCGCCGTCCTCGCCTCGCTCTATCCGGTGGTGACCGCGGTGGCCGCGCGCGGATTCCTCAGCGAGCGGCTGCGGTCGGTCCAGGCGGCGGGCGCGGGCCTGGCGCTGCTCGGAACGCTGCTTCTGGCCGCGGGCTGAGCCCGGGGCAGCCCGCCTCGGGCCGAGGCGGGGCGGCCGGCCCCTAGCCGGGGCCGCGGGTGCCCGGCGTGGGACCGAAGGCGCGGGTGCCCGGCATGGGACCGAAGGCGCGGGTGCCCGGCATGGGGCCGAGGTCGCGGGTGCCCGGCCCGGTCGGGCCGAGCCTGGACGCCCGGCTCCCGTCCGCGCCGTCAGGAGCCGGTCGGGCAGGCCCGGGGCGCGCACGCGTCCGGACGCGCGGCGGCGCCGGCGCGCTCAGGCCCCGGAGTCCGGCTCGGCGGTCCGGACCGCGGCCGCCTCGTCCGGTTCCGCCAGGGCCAGCAGCTGCTCCGGTGTGACGCCGTCGGGTATCGGCACCGGCGCCGGGGTGCGCAGCGGCGGCTGCCAGCCGCCGTCCGGCGTCCAGCGCCGCACCACCCGGGCCGGCGCGCCGGCCACCACGGCGTGGTCGGGCACGGCGCCGCGGACCACGGAGCCGGCCGCCACGACCACGTTCCGTCCGAGCCGGGCGCCCGGCAGGATCACCGCGCCGGTGCCGATCCAGCAGCCCGGGCCGACCTCCACCGGGTCCATCCGCGGCCACTGCTTGCCGATCGGCTGGTGCGGGTCGTCGTAGGAGTGGTTGGTGGAGGTGACGTAGACATAGGGCCCGAAGTAGCAGTCGCTGCCGATGGTGACCGCCGTGTCGGCGATGACGTGGCTGCCGCGGCCCAGCACCACGCCGTCGCCGATGCGCAGGATGGGCTCGGTGCCCAGATCCAGGTTCGGCATGAGCCCGGCGGTCAGGGTGACCTGCTCGGCGATGATGCAGTGGGCACCGATCCGGATCCAGGGCTCGCCGAAGACGGTCCCGAGCGGGAAGGCCAGCCGGGTGCCGGTGCCCAGCGCACCGAAGCGGAACCGGCCCGGCCGGTCGGCGGTGACCGAACCCGTGCGCTGCACCCAGGCCCAGCCCGCGTGGACCGCGCGCTGCGCGGCGCGGCGCCGCCAGGACGAGAACGTGTTCTTGCGCTTGGGCACCCGCTCACCGTAATCGGCGGTGTGGCGCACCATCAGTCCGCGGCCCTGTGATCTTCGCCCCACCGGGTGGCGTACCGTGCCGGGGTACGGGCAGTCAGGAGGCAACCATGTCGCATCAGGCGCTGATCACCGGTATCGGCGGCAAGGAACCGAGGATCGACGGGGAGGCGTTCGTGGCGCCCACCGCCTCGATGATCGGGGACGTGACGCTGCGGGCGGGCGCGAGCGTCTGGTACGGCGCCGTGCTGCGCGGTGACGTCGAGAGCATCGAGGTGGGGGCGCACAGCAACGTCCAGGACAACTGCACCCTGCACGCCGACCCCGGCTTCCCGGTGACCGTCGGCGAGCGGGTCTCCATCGGCCACAACGCCGTGTTGCACGGCGCCACCGTCGAGGACGACTGCCTGGTCGGCATGGGGGCGACCGTGCTCAACGGGGCGGTCGTCGGCGCCGGTTCGCTGGTGGCCGCCCAGGCACTGGTACCGCAGGGGATGGTGGTGCCTCCCGGGTCTCTGGTCGCCGGCGTGCCCGCGAAGGTGCGCCGGGAACTGACGCCGGAGGAGCGGCAGGGGATCACGCTGAACGGGACGATGTACGCGGACCTGGCGAAGGTGCACGGGGACGTTCACGGGTGAGGGCGTCCCCGGGCGCGCTACTCGGCGGCGGGCACGGCCTCCGCCTCGGCTGCCCGCAGGGCGGCCTCGGCCTTCCTTGACCGGTACCGGAGCACCAGTACGGAGGCCAGCCCGACCAGCAGCGCCGCCACCAGGCCCAGCCACGAGAACCGCTTCAGCCAGGACTCGGCGACCACGCCGACGTAGTAGATGACGGCGGTGGTGCCGCCCGCCCAGACGACGCCGCCGAGGACGTTGGCGACCAGGAACTTCCAGTACGGCATCCGCAGTACGCCCGCGAGTGGGCCCGCGAAGATCCGCAGCAGGGCGATGAAGCGGCCGAAGAACACGGCCCACATGCCCCATCTGCGGAAGGACCGCTCGGCGGTGGCGACATGGGCCTCCCCGAAGTGCCGGGGGAACCTGCGGCCGAGCCAGGCCAGCAGTGGGCGGCCGCCCCTGCGTCCGACGGCGTAGCCCAGGGAGTCGCCGACGACCGCGCCCGCGGTCGCGCAGGCGCCGACCACGACGGGATTGACGCCGGCGTTCTGCGAGGAGAGCAGTGCCGCGGAGACCAGGATGATCTCGCCCGGCAGCGGGATACCGAGGCTCTCGAGCCCGATGACGAGACCGACCACGGCGTAGACGGCGGCCGCGGGCACCGTGTCGAGCCACTCCTGGACGTGCACCGCCGGTTCCTCCCCGTCGCCCCTGTCCGCGCTCCCCGTCCCCCTCGGGGGTGCGCCGCAGCAGGCGCACTCCTGGAAGCCTACCGGGTCGGCGGCGGGTGTCCGGCCGGTGCCACCCGCCTGACTCCCGTCCGCGGCGGCGTCCGGCAGGGCTCCAGCGGAGGGGAGGTCGACCGGCAGCCTCGGAGGGGAGGTCGACCGGCAGCGACGCCCCGGCGGCCCGGCGGCCGCACCGCACGGGGGGATGGTGGCCGGAACTCGGCCGTCAGTGGCCGGAACCCGGCCGTCACAGGAATCTCCCACGCCACTCCGGGTTCGCTCATATTCCGCTCGTCCAGCATGGCGGGCATGAACGCCCGTCACCGCGCACCCGTGCCGTCCCTCACCGCAACCCCCTCCCGCCGGCCCGTCCGCAAAGCGGTCGTCCCCGCCGCCGGGCTGGGGACGCGTTTCCTTCCCGCGACCAAGGCGACCCCCAAGGAGATGCTGCCGGTCGTCGACAAACCGGCCATCCAGTACGTCGTCGAGGAGGCCGCGGCGGCGGGCCTGGACGACATCCTGATGATCACCGGCCGGCACAAGCGGGCCATCGAGGACCACTTCGACCACGCCTTCGAACTGGAGCAGACGCTGGCCGCCAAGGGCGACACGGCGCGACTGGACGCGGTGCGCGACCCGGCCCGGCTCGCCGACATCCACCATCTGCGCCAGGGCGAGCCCCTCGGCCTGGGGCACGCGGTGCTGTGCGCCAGGCGGCACGTGGGCGACCAGCCGTTCGCGGTGCTGCTCGGGGACGATCTGATGGACCCGCGCGAAACCCTGCTGAACCGCATGCTGGACGTGCGCGACCGGCACGCGGGAAGCGTGGTGGCGCTGCTGGAGGTACCGGCGGAGCAGGTCCACCTCTACGGCTGCGCAGCGGTCGAGCCGACGTCCGAGGACGGTGTCGTCCGCGTCACCGGTCTGGTGGAGAAGCCGTCATCGGAGACCGCGCCGAGCCGGTACGCGGTCATCGGGCGCTACGTTCTCGACCCGGCCGTCTTCGACGTACTCGAACGCACCCCGCCCGGGCGCGGCGGCGAGATCCAGCTCACCGACGCCCTCCAGGACCTGGCCGCCGCCGGTACGGTGCACGGCGTGCTGTTCTCCGGGCTGCGCTACGACACCGGTGACAAGGTCGAGTACCTGCGCACGGTGGTCCGGCTGGCCTGCGAACGCCCCGACCTGGGGGCGGAGTTCGCGGCCTGGCTGCGGGACTTCGTCAGCGGGCTGGAGCCGGGGCGGACCGAGCGGGACCGGCCGGCGGCCTGACCGGGTTCCCCTGCTCCCCGGGCCGGGCGCCGGGTCGAGGGTCGGTGGCGGGCCCGCGACGGCCCGCCTGCCGTCGGCGCCCTCGGCTCGCTCCGCCGCCTACGGCGTCCCCTCGGGACCGGTGTCCGCCTCGGCGCCGGGGCGGAGCGGATCCCGCGGTGGCGTCGTTTCGCCGCGGACGACGTCGTCCGGGAAGCCGGTGTGCGGGCCGCCCCGAAGAAAGACGCGCCACGCCTCGACGGAACCGGAGCAGTCGGGGAAGGCCTCGACCCGGAGATCCGCCCGGCACCGGACGACGAGGCTGCCGGCATCGCCGAGGACCACGTCCGTCACAGGCGGCCGGAGCCGCTCGAGTATCCCGTTCAACGTCAGGGCACGCGCGTCGTAGACGGTCTCGAACCGCTCGAAGGCGGCTGTGCCGGCGCCCCGCCTCGCGAATCGCATGTCGCGGGAGCCCAGGAGCAGATGCCCGCCCTGCAGGATCCGGAACGGGCACTGCACGTGGACGCCGATCACCCCGCCGTCGCGGTCGGCGCACTCGATCACGCCCATGTCGGCGGCTCTGCCGACGGAGCGCACGGTGGCCCCCAGCAGGAGCTCTCGGGGACCGGACAAGTGATCGTCGGCAGTCATCGGGCGCCTTGTCTTCCTCCGTGGACCGCTGAGAGCGGGACCGTTCCCGCGCCGACCGGCCCGCGCTGCTCCTCGGTCGCCGACGGCACGGCGCGGGCCGCTGCGGGCGACCTCGGCGGCACCGGCGGCCGGACCGGTCGCCGCTGCGGGCGACCTCGGCGGCACCGGCGGCCGGACCGGTCCGCGGTCAGGACGGGTTGCTGGGCCTCAGGGTCCAGACGACGGTCATCTCCCCGGTGACGGCGCCGTCGGCGCGACGTATCTCGACGGCGACCGGGAACTCGGGACGCCGCCCCGCGTCGAGCTCCGCCACCACCTCGGCGGCCGGCCGGCCCAGGGTGGCGGTGGCGGTGACCGGTCCCATCGCCAGCTTGCGGTAGGCGATCTCCGCCCGCACCGCGAGCGGCACGGCCCGCGAGAGCTGGTCGCCGAACGCGGCCAGCACGATCGCCCCGCTCGCCGACTCCCCCAGGGTGAACATCGCTCCGGCGTGCGGCCCGCCCACGTGGTTGTGGTAGTCGCTCTGGTCCGGCAGCGAGACCACCGCCTTGTCCGGCGCGGTCTGGAGGAACTCGAGGTTGAGGGTCCGGGCCATGGGCACCGTGGCGGCGAGCATCTCGCCGATGGACATCTGGTCTGCGGTCATGGAACGACATGTTACCCACGAGTAGATCCGGGTGCCCCCGGATGGCCCGGGTCGCCCCGGGTCGCCGCGGAGTGGCCCGCCCTGAGGGCTGCCCGGCCCGAGGCCGGCGGCGGCGCCGGCGTGCCCGGCAACCGCGCCGACGTCCACGTGGTTGCCGGGCCGGACGCCGTTCTCGGTACGTCCCTGACAAGGGGCAGTGACCGCTCCGTTTCAGGGGCGCGGCTAGGGTGGTGCGCCATGTGGCCAGGACAGCAGCAGCCGCCCGGGGGAGAGCAGAACCCGGACGGGCAGAGCAATCCGTACCGGCAGCCCGGTTACCAGCAGCCCAACCCGTACCAGCAGCCGGGCTACCAGCAGCCCAACCCGTATGCGCAGCAGCCTCGGTGGGGGGCGCCCGGGCCCGCCGGTGCACCCGGGCCCACCGAGCCGCCCGGCGGTGGCGGCGGTGGCGGCAACCGGACCAGGCTGGTGGCGATCCTGGCGGCGACTGCGGTGGTGGTGGCGGCCGGTGTCACCGGCTTCCTGGTGCTGGGCGGCGGCAAGGACGACACGGCCGACGGCGGCGGCAAGGGCCGGGGCACGGCGAGCCCCTCGGCGTCCTCCGCACCGAGCCGGTCGGCGGCGGCCGGGGAGGAGAACCCGCGCGGCGAGTCGACCCTGAAACCGACCGTCCCCGGCTGGAAGGTCGTGGTGAACCCCAAGTGGGGTCTCGCCTACGACGTGCCGGCCGACTGGGAGGTCAACTCCCCCGGCCTCAGCATCGCGTTCGAGGAGGAGAGCTCGGACGACTTCAAGCCGATCATCACGATGTCGGGCACGGCCGAGTACAAGTCGAAGTGGTGCACCTCGGACGACGACAAGGACGGCCACACCGACGACACCCCGCTGGCGGTGATCGGCTCCAAGGGGGCCAAGGGCGCGAAGAACACCGACGAGGTGGCGATCAACACCCCTGCCTGGTGGGTCTACGGGGGTTACACCCAACCGGACAAGAAGAGCATCACCGTGCCCACGACGGCGACGCCCTTCACCACCGACTCCGGCCTCAAGGGCAGCATCGCCTGGGCCCGTTCGACGAACACTCCGGACAAGGGCAAGTGCGCGAGCGACGGCAAGGCGCTCGCCTTCGGCTTCAAGAACTCGGCCGGCGACTACGTCTCCTTCGACTTCTACGGGGCTACGGGCGTCAGGAACGAGGTCGCCAGGGAAACGGTGCTCAAGATCGTGCGCACGGTGCGCCTGAACGGGGAACCGCAGCAGGACTGAGCTCGCCGACGGGTGCGCTCACGCCGGAGTACCCGGACCCGCACGGCGCGCCGGCGGCGGCTCAGCCGATGCGGAACGCCCCGTCGGGTGGCAGCGGCGACGGTACGGCGTCCTCGTCGGTCACCGGTCGCGCGTCGCCGACGAGCCGGCGCAGGGCCGGGCCGTGCTCGACCCTGGCCGGGAAGGCGTCGGCGGCTGTGAGCCGGGCGAGGCCGGCCAGGTCCAGCGGACGGTGCGCGGCCAGCAGCACCGCGTTGCCGAACCTCCGCCCGCGCAGCACCCCCGGTTCGGCGATCACCGCGAGTTCCTCGAACAGCTCGGCGAAGGTGGCGAGTTGGGAGCGCAGGAACGGAAACGGCGCGGCGTCGGCGAGGTTCGCCGCGTGGACGCCGTCGGCCCGCAGCACCCGGTCGACCTGCCGGGCGTAGGCGAGGCTGGTCAGGTGCGCCGGCACCCGGCTGCCGCCGAACACGTCGGCGAGCAGCACGTCGGCCGAGGCGTCCGGTGCCGATTCCAGCCAGGCGCGCGCGTCGGACGCGTGCAGGGCGATGCCGCTGCCGGCGGGCAGCGGCAGCTCCTCGGCGACCAGTTCCAGCAGCCCGCGGTCCGCCTCGACGACGTCCTGCCGGCTACCGGGCCGGGTCGCGGCCAGGTACCGCGGCAGGGTGAGCGCACCGCCGCCGAGGTGCAGCACGTCGAGCGGCCGGCCCGGTTCGGCGGCGGTGTCCAGCATGTGGCCGAGCCTCCGCGCGTACTCGAACTCCAGGTGTGCCGGATCGTCCAGGTCGACGTACGACTGCGGTGCCCCGTCGACGGTGAGCAGCCAGGCCCGCCTGCGGTCCACGTCCGGCATCAGTCTGGCGACGCCGTGGTCGACGGGGCGGGAGACGGGGACGGGCTCGTTCACCGTCCCATTGTGCCCGGGGTGCCGCCTCCCGCCCCAGGCGGGAGGCGGCACCCCACGGCGGTGGTGGGGCCGCCCTCACAGCAGCGCGGTCACGGTCCCCGCCGCAACGGTCCGGCCGCCCTCCCGGACGGCGAAGCCGAGCCCCGGCTCCAGCGGTACGTCCCGCCCCAGCTCGACCGTCATCTCCACGGTCTCGCCGGGTCGTGCGACGGCCGCCGCGCCGAGGTCGACGACACCCACCACGTCGGCCGTCCGCACGTAGAACTGCGGCCGGTAGCCGGTGCTCACCGGCGTGGCCCGCCCGCCCTCGCCTGCGGTGAGCAGGTACACCCGCGCGGTGAACCGGCGGCCGGGAACGACGCTGCCGGGAGCGGCGGCGACGTGCCCGCGCCGGACCGCGTCGCGGGCCGTGCCCCGCAGCAGCAGTGCCACGTTGTCCCCGGCCTGCGCCTCCGCCATCGGTTTGCCGAAGGTCTCCAGCCCCGTGACCACCGTCTCCACCCCGGCCCCGAGCACCTCCACGCGGTCTCCGACCCGGACGGTTCCGCGCTCCACGGCTCCGGTGACGACGGTGCCCCGGCCGGTGATGGTCAGCACGTTCTCCACCGGCAGCAGGAACGGCGCGTCCAGGTAGCGCTCCGGCAGCGGCACGAAGGAGTCCACCGCGTCGAGGAGCGCCAGAACGGACGCCGTCCACCGCGGGTCGCCCTGGAGGGCCTTCAGCCCGGAGACCCGGACGACGGGTGCGGAGTCGCCTGCGTAGCCGTGCGCGGTGAGCAGTTCGCGGACCTCCAGTTCGACGAGGTCGGTGAGCTCCTCGTCGCCCGCGTCGGCCTTGTTGAGGGCGACGACGATGTGGTCCACGCCCACCTGGCGGGCGAGCAGGACGTGTTCGGCGGTCTGCGGCATGATCCCGTCCAGCGCGGAGACCACGAGGACGGCCCCGTCGAGCTGGGCGGCGCCGGTGACCATGTTCTTCACGTAGTCGGCGTGGCCCGGCATGTCCACGTGGGCGTAGTGCCGGGTGTCGGTCTCGTACTCGACGTGCGCGAGGTTGATGGTGATGCCGCGGGCGGCCTCCTCCGGGGCGCGGTCGATGCGGTCGAACGGCACGAACGTGCCGGTGCCGCGCTCGGCCAGCACCTTGGTGATGGCGGCCGTCAGCGTGGTCTTGCCGTGGTCGACGTGGCCCATGGTGCCGATGTTCAGGTGCGGTTTGGTGCGTGCGTACGCCGTCTTGGGCATGGCGGTTCCTCGAAGCCTCTCGGTGTTGCCGAGTGGGAGCCCCGGCTCGTACGGAGTGACGGCCGGGACGGGGACCCCGTGGACTCTCCGACCCTCCCCCTGCGGGGTCCGCCGGACGATCCGGGGAGAGTCAGCTTCGGGCGCCGTCGGCTGCGGCGAGGAGAACCCGGACGGCAGCCTTCGGGGCATCCGCGGCGGCGGATGCGGCGAGAGGGAAGGCGTACCGGAACATGCCCTCGATGATCGTGCACGCGCGGGCCCGGCGTCGAACGGTTTTCCCGGCGGCCCGGGGTGGCGGCACCGCCCGACCGGGGCGCCCTGCCTGCCGGTGGTGCGGTGGGACGGCAGCTCGGTGGTTGGCGTGGGACGGCAGCTCGGTGGTGCGGTGGTGCTGGTGCGGTGTTGCGGTGGTGCGGTAGTGCGGTGGTGCTCAGCCTCCGAGGTTCTTCAGGGCCTCCCGGACGCTGAGGGGTGCGAACCGGTCCCCCTCCCGGTCCAGGAAGCCGCGCACGGCCCCCGGGTCGGTCCGGGCGTATTCGCGCAGGGCCCAGCCGATGGCCTTGCGGACGAAGAAGTCGGTGTGGTCGGACCGGCGCAGGCAGTAGGAGAACAGGCGCGCGGCGTCGGTCCGCTCGCCGAAGCGCAGTTGGTGCAGCAGGGCGGTGCGCACCACCCACGGGTCGTCGTCGGCGATCCAGCGGTCCATGTCGTGGGCGAGCGCGGGATCGGCGGCGACCAGGGAGCCGACCAGGTGGACGGCGAGCGGGTCGACGGTGTCCCACCAGGAGACCGTCGTCACGAGCCGACGGGCGACCGGCAGGAAGGCGGAGGAGCAGCATCCCGCGTACCGGCGCAGGTAGTCGACGGCGAAGTAGTGGTACTCGCGCTCGGGCAGCTCCCAGCAGCGCAGGGCGATGGCCGCGCAGTCCGCCTCGCCGGGTCGCCGAGTGCCGTGCAGCACGGTGCGGGACAGGGCGCGGCGGGCGGGCGCGGGCAGGCCGAGGAAGGGGGCGACGTCCTTCATGTAGGACTGCATGGCCGCCGCCGTGGACGGGTCCGCCGCAGCGGCGTAGACCGTGGTCAGCCGTTGGAGCACGGTGTCGGCGAGTGCCCCGGCCGGTGGGTCGGGAGGGCCGTCCGCGGTGGGGAGCTGCATGAGAGGCACCATACGGCGATCAGACGTGTTCGTCGGTTAGTGTCACCGGATGCTCGATGCCACCACCCGCTCCGGGGGCACCGCCGCGGCCTCACCCCGCGCCGCGGCACCGGAACTCGCCGTGCGGGGTCCCGCCGGCCGCTCCGCGAGGTGCGGGAGAGTGCTGCTGTCGCCCTGGTCGCGCTTCTCGCTGCTCGTCGTACTGCTGGCGGGCGCCGCGACGGCCGTCCTGCTGTTCCGGCCGCAGCGGCTGCTGGCGGACGGCTGGCCGCCGCAACTGGGCGGCCCCGCTGCGGCGGTGGTGTTCGCGGTGGCGTACGGACTGTGCACCGTCGCGTTCGTGCCCCGGCCGCTGCTCAATCTGGCGGCGGGAGCGCTGTTCGGTTCCCAGCTCGGGCTGGGAGCGGCGCTGACGGGCACGGTCCTGGGCGCCGGTGTCGCCTTCGGGCTGGGTCGCGTACTCGGGCAGGACGCGCTGCGGCCGCTGCTGCGCGGGCGGCTGCTGCGGGCGGCGGACGGGCAGCTCAGCCGGCACGGCTTCCGGTCCATGCTGGCGGCCCGGCTCTTTCCGGGCATACCGTTCGCGGCGTCCAACTACTGTGCCGCGGTCTCCCGCATGCGCTACCTGCCCTTCCTGGTGGCCACCGGCCTCGGTTCGGTGCCCAACACCGCCGCTTACGCGGTCGCCGGTGCGCGCGCCGCCGCGCCCACCTCTCCCGCCTTCCTGATGGCTCTGGCCTGCATCGCGGTCCCGGCGCTGGCCGGGACCGCGGTCGCCTGGCGCAAACGCCACCAGTTGCGGACACGCTGACCGGGATGTGCCGCCTGCCGGCCCGCCGCACACGGGCGGACGGCTACACCGCCTCCAGGATCATCGCGTTGGCGAGGCCACCCGCCTCGCACATGGTCTGCAGGCCGTAGCGGGCGCCGCGGGCCCGCAGCGCGTGGACGAGGGTGGTGGTGAGGCGGGTGCCGCTGGCGCCCAGGGGATGGCCCAGGGCGAGGGCGCCGCCGTGCACGTTGACCTTGGCGAGGTCGGCGCCCGTCTCCTGCTGCCAGGCCAGGACGACACTGGAGAAGGCCTCGTTGACCTCGAACAGATCGATGTCCTCCAGGCCCAGCCGTGCCCGGCGCAGGACCTTCTCCGTGGCCGGGACGACTCCGGTGAGCATCAGCAGCGGGTCCGATCCGGTGACCGCGAAGCTGTGCAGCCGCGCGAGCGGTCGCAGCCCCAGCCGGGCGGCGGTCTCACCGGAAGTGATCAGCACCGCGGCGGCGCCGTCGTTGATCGGGCTGGCGTTTCCGGCGGTGATGTTCCACTCGATCTGCGGGAACCGCTCGGCGAAGGCCGGGTCGTGGTAGGCGGGCCGCAGTCCGGCGAGAGTCCGCGGGGTGCTGTCCGGGCGGACGCACTCGTCGCGCGCGACGCCGTCCAGCGGCGCCACCTCGGCGTCGAACCGGCCGCCGTCCCAGGCGGCGGCCGCCTTCCGGTGCGAGGAGACGGCGAAGGCGTCCAGTTGCCCGCGGCCGAGGGACCACTTGGCGGCGATGAGTTCGGCGCTGATGCCCTGCGGGACCAGGCCTTCGGGGTAGCGCTCGGCGACGCCGGGGCCGAAGGGGTCCGCGCCGGCCGGCACGTTGGACCACATCGGCACCCGGCTCATGGATTCCACGCCGCAGGCGACCACGAGGTCGTAGGCACCGGACAGGACGCCCTGGGCGGCGAAGTGCACGGCCTGCTGGGAGGATCCGCACTGCCGGTCGACGGTGGTCGCGGGGACGCTCTCGGGGAAGCCCGCCGACAGCACCGCGTAGCGCGTGGTGTTCATGGCCTGCTCGCCGACCTGGTCGACGGTGCCGCCGATCACGTCGTCGATCAGCGCCGGGTCGACCCCGGAACGGTCGACGAGGGTGCGCAGCGTGTGGGCGAGGAGCTCGACCGGGTGGACGTGTGCGAGGGCGCCGTTCGGCCTGCCCTTGCCGATCGGGGTCCGGACGGCTTCGACGATGACTGCGTCTCGCATGGTGCGGGCCTCCTGCGGGGACCGGTGAACGGTGCGGCGGCGGGGTCGGGACGACCCGACCACCACTGAGTTGGAAATTCGGACCAACCATAGCCGTGCGCGTTGGAAAAACAAACCTTTCCAATCGGCGGGTTGGATGAACAAACCCACCCCTAGACTGTGACCATGGCCGCCAAGAAGGACCCACGCCCCTGCTCGATCGCCGACACCCTGGCCGTGGTCGGCGAGAAGTACTCGCTGCTCGTACTGCGGGAGGCCTGCCTGGGCAACGGGCGCTTCGACCAACTGGTCCGCAACATCGGCGCCCCCCGGGACATCCTGGCCGCGCGCCTGCGCCGACTGGTCGACGCCGGAATCCTGGCCAGGCACCTCTACAGCGAACGCCCGCAGCGCTTCGAGTACCGGCCCACACCCGCAGGACTGGAGCTGGAGCCGGTACTGATGACCCTGATGGCCTGGGGTGACCGGCACCTGCGCGCCGACGGCGACCGGCCCATGCTCGTCGAGCACACCTGCGGGCAGCCGATGGTGCCGACCGTCACCTGCTCGGCGTGCGGCGCAGAGGTCCGCCACGAGGACCTCCGGGCGCACCCGCAGTCACCGGGCTGGACCGTGACCGGCCCGGCCCCCGCCGCCTGACCCTCCGGCCGCTCCCGTCCGGCGGCCACCGGCGGCATCCGGACACGGCACACCCCCGCGCCGGCGGATCCGCGGCGGCCCGGTCCCGCAGCCGTCCCGGCGGCACGGGTGTACGGAGCGTGCGCCCGGAAAGGCCGCGCGCATATGACCGAGGGTGTGCGGTCTGGGTAGCCGTCCGGTGGCGGACGGTCAGCCTCTCCCCCTAGTCTGGCCCGCATGTCCCCCGATTCCCTGACTCCAGGTCCCTTACGGTCTGCGCAGGAAGTGAACGAGCAGATCCGGGCGTTGTGGCGGCGCACCGGCGGCCGGCTCTCGGCCCAGGCGCGGGCGGAGTACGAGTTGCTGGTGGTCGAGTGGGCCGCAGCCAGCCGGGGGGAGGTCGTCGAGGCCGCATGAGAAGACGTCCGGCACACAGCGCCCGAGCAGCGACCCGCCCCCGCCGCGGCCCCGGCGTGCCCGTCGACGGCGCGTCCGGGGCAGGCGAGGAGGCAGGCGCCGTCACCGCCGAGTTGCTCGGATGCTCGGGATGCACGGTGAGCCGTACCCGACCGGCCGCCGGAGCCCCGCCGCGGGGCGGCGGGAGCAGGCCCGCCGGCCCGGCCGCCACGACGTCGGGTGCGCGAGCGGACGCACGGATCCGGCCGAATGCACGCGCCTGATCATGGAGTCCGCGCCGCGGCGGCCGTCACCCACCGCTTTCGGGCAGCCGCCCACGACCGACTGAACACGCCGTCGCGCGCCCGCGCGTAGGCACCGCCCTGCGGTGCGGGGTCACCGCCCGCCGGCCACCCTCAGCACCGCCCCGGTGGTGTAGGAGGCCTCCTCGGACATCAGCCAGGACACCGCCGCGGCGATCTCCTCGACCCGGCCCGGCCGCCGCAGCGGAACCCCGGCCGCGATCCGCCGCGCGCGCCCCGGGTCCCCCATCTCCGCGTGCATGTCGGTGTCCACCGCCCCGGGCGCCACGGCGTTGACCCGGATGCCCTCCGGGCCGAGCTCCTTGGCCAGCCCCAGGGTCAGGGTGTCCACGGCGGCCTTGGTCGCCGCGTAGTGCACGAACTCGCCGGGGCTGCCGAGGGTGGCCGCACCGGAGGACACGTTCACGATCACTCCGCCGCCCCGCGGGGTCATGAGCTGCGCGGCGCGGCGCGCGCACAGCAGCGGGCCCAGCAGGTTGACGTCGACGACACGGCGCAGGACCGCCGGGTCGGTGTCGGCGAGCGCGCCCAGCGGTCCGGTGACCGCCGCATTGTTGACCAGCCCCGACACCGGGCCGAGGTCCCGCTCGGCCACCTCGAAGAGCCGGTCGACGTCCGCCTCGACGGAGGTGTCCGCCCGCACCGCGACCGCGCTCCCGCCGGCCTCGCGGACTTCGTCCGCCACCGCCTCCGCCGCCTCGGCGCCCCGGACGTACCCGACCACCACGTCGTGACCGTCCGCGGCGAGGCGCCGGCAGGTCGCGGCGCCGATTCCCCTGCTGCCACCGGTGACGACCGTGACGAGACGTGCCATGGAACCCTCCTGAAAGCGAAGCAGGCAGAATGATCGATCATCGATCACTGTAGCGTTCGCCGCCGCCTCGATCCCGACCACGTCCAGGACGGCCGGGAGGCGGCCCGCGACCGGGTCGACCTCGCCGGGATCGAACGGCACTGGGAGGACATCCTGCGCATCATCGGCTCCATCCACACCGGTGCCGTCCGCGCCTACGATGTGATCCGGATGCTGCCGCGCGACGGCCGTCCCACCCCGCTCGACGACGCCATCGCCCACTACGGGCGGATCTCCAAGTCCCCGCACATCCTGCGCCTGGCCGACGAGCCCGGCTACCGGCGGCAGATCAAGAGCCGGGCCAACCTCCAGGAGGGCCGTCACGCCCTCGCCCGGAAGATCTTCCACGGCCGGAGTGGGCAGCTCTACCAGCGCCACCAGATCGGCATCAAGGACCAGATCGGCGCCCTGGGCCTGGTCCTCAACGGGGTCGTGCTCTTCAACACCCGCTGCATGGACGCCGCCGTCAACCAGCTGGGCGCGGAGGGCTTCGTTGTGCGCGACGAGGACGTGGCCCGCCTCTCGCCTTTTGCGCGGCACCACATCAACATGCTCGGCCGGTATTCCTTCCAACTGCCCGATCTGCCCGGCGGGCTGCCCCCCTTCGCGCCCCGGGTGCTCCTGACGAGGAATGACCGTGTGGACATCGCCGCACCCTGCTAACGTCTGCGACATGAAGCGCGCTGCTATGACGACGACGCCGGAGAGTGTCCCGGCGCGCTGACAGACGATCTGATCCGAAGCCCCGGGGCAAGTGCCCCGGGGCTTCGTCGTAGGCCCGGTCACTTGCTCCGCAACCAGCGAGGAGACCGCGATGACCACCGTGCACGATCACCGCAAGCTCGGCCGTGAACTGGGCCTGTTCGACACCGACCCGCTCATCGGCGCCGGCCTGCCGTACTGGCTGCCCCACGGCGCGGCCGTGAGGCACACCCTGGAGGAGTACATCCGCGCCGCCGAACGGCGAGCGGGCTACCAGCACGTGTACTCACCAGTCCTCGGCAAGCGGGAGCTGTACGAGATTTCGGGGCACTGGGCGCACTACAGCGACGACATGTTCCCCCCGATGGACCTCGGCGGGGAGCAGATCGTCCTGCGGCCCAGCCTTTGCCCCCATCACGCGGTGATCTTCCGCTCCCGCTCCCACAGCTACCGCGAACTGCCCCTGCGCATGGCCGAACTGGGCGGCATGTACCGTTCCGAACTCTCGGGCGTGCTCGGCGGGCTGAGCCGGGTACGGGCCATCCAGCTCAACGACGCGCACATCTTCTGCACCCTGGAACAGGTCGCCGAGGAGGCGCGGGCGGCGCTGGAGATGATCCGCCGGGCGTACGAGGCGCTCGGCATCACCCCGACCCGCTACCGGCTCTCCCTCCCGGGCCCCGGTGGCAAGTACATGGCTGCGCCTGAGAAGTGGCAGCGGTCCACCGCCCTGCTGACCGACGTCCTCGACCACTCCGGCCTGCCCTACGAGGCGGCCGAGGGAGAAGCCGCGTTCTACGGCCCCAAGATCGACGTCCAGGTCACCGACGGCGCCGGCCGGGAGTCCACCCTGTCCACCGTCCAGGTCGACTTCCACCAGCCCGAGCAGTTCGACCTGCACTACATCGGCGCGGACGGCGCCAGGCACCGCCCGGTCATGGTCCACCGCAGCATCATCGGCAGCGTGGAGCGAGCCGTCGCCCACCTCGTCGAACAGCACGGCGGCGCCTTCCCCGCCTGGCTCGCCCCCACTCAGCTGGTCATCCTCCCGATCTCCGACACCGAACTGCCGAACGCCGAAGCCGTCGACCGACGCTGCACCCGTATCGGACTGCGTGCCCAGATCGCGGGACCGGAACGCGGCAGCCTGGGCGCCCGCATCCGGGAGGCCCGCCTGGTCCCCTACCAAGCCGTCATCGGCGCCAAGGAGGCCGCCGACGATCACGTCGCACTGCGCTTGCGGGACGGACGCCGACTCGATCCGCAACCGGTCGGTGACGTGCTGACCCGCATCAGCGCTCTCATCGGGGCCCACAGCACCGACCTGTGGGCCGACGCCACCTCATAGCAGCGTCACGATCAGCGCCTGCTGTCGTCCGGCGCGAGGAGGCTGGTGATCTCCGCAATGGCGTCGGGCGAGGGCTTGAAGTAGCGGCGGAGTTCTCCGGCTTCTTGTGTCTCGACTTGACCGTCAGCATCAGCAGGCTGGCCCCGGCCTCGCCCAGGTGCGTGAGGCCGGAGCGACGGCGCCTCCGTCTCGGAGACCCGCCCTCGCCTCTGCCCGAGCCCGTTGCCGATCTCGTTCGGGACTACCTCCGCTCACTTCCGGCCCGCACGCCCGCGGTGAACCTCTCCGCACTGGCTCTTCCCCGGCCGCCGCCCGGGCCGGCCGACGAACCCGGCCAGCCTGCTCGGCCCTCTCCGTGACCTCGGTGTCCCGGCCCAAAGAGCCCGCACCTCCACTGTCCGGCACCTCGTCCTCCAAGCCCCCGCGCCGGTCATCGCCAAGGCCCTCGGCTACCACGACAAAACCGCCACCCGGCTCGTCACCGAGGCCGGTGGCACCTGGAGCCGGTACGCCCCTGGTGCCCACCAGCGGTGAAACGCGAGCACTCACGCCGAGCCGGCTGAGCCTCGCTTGTCCTCAACGTGGACGACGTGAAGTTCTGTGCCATCCCGATGGCGCTTGGAGCGTCCGAACAGTCCGACAGCGATCTCCGATTGATCCTGAGGCTCATCAGGGCCGACATGGGTAAGGACGTCGTTGTGGTGCCCGGTGACGACCCATCCCTGGGCGTCCTTGAGGTCGATCACCCCAAAATCTCCTGCCGGAGACCCGGCATGCACCGGGCCGAACTCCTTCAGGAGGGTGGTGGCCTGTTCGGCCAGCTCCCCTTCCGGAGCGGTCAGCACGACACAAGTGCCATGCTCGAACAGCACCCACGACTTGCGAGGGTCGGCAAGAAGCCGCTGCCAGACGTCTATCAGCATCTCGGTGTTCACGGCGATCATCATGCCGCGGAGCACCGACACAGAGTCACGATCGACTGGCGGCTACGGCGAATACGCGACTCCTGAACACGGGCCCACCAGTCTCGACCCCCCGGTCGGCGGGCCGGCCGACCACCGCGGGAGTCGAGAGGCGCTCAGCTCCGGGATGCCCTGCGGGCCCTGAAGGCCGCCGCCTTGACACGGCTTCGGCAGGCCGCGGAGCAGAAGTGGCGGACCGTGTTACGGGAAGCGTCGACGTACACGCGGTCGCAGTGCGGGGCTGTGCAGACGCCGAGGCGCCCGGCGAGGTTGCTGCCGATCGCCAGGGCCAGAGCGGTGGCGCATCCGGCGCTCCACCCCACGGAGAGGCTGTCGTCGGTGCCGTGGAAGTGGACCTGCCAGGGCTCTCCGGCCACGCAGTCGAGTTGCGGGCGAGCGCCGGTGGTCCGCAGCAGGGTGTTGACCAGCCGGGCCGCCTGATCGACGTCACCACGGTCGACGGCCTCGAACACCGCCCGCATCCGCTGAGCGGTGTGCGCCAGGTAGGTGGCGTGGTCCGAGGCGACCGCGGGGCGGTCCGACGGGCCCGGCAGCGCCTCGTGAACCGCCTGCGGGAGCCGATCCCCGTGGGGTGCGGCGTAGGGACGGCCCTGACGGGCGCCGTCGGTCAGCGTGTTCACGAGGGAGACGGCCGCATCGAGCAACGTCACCACGTGACCATCAAACATCACTTGACCGGTCACTCCTTCGACCTCTAGCGTGCATGCGCAACCGACGATAGCCATTTCGTCGGTCACACGCGAGGGGGTTCCGTGAGGCCTGCCGCCAGGGGGATCCGGAGGTCTGCGCAGAGCCGGAAGAACCTGCCCCTGCCGCGCACGGTGCGGTTGCTGATTGCGGCCCGGGCCGTGAACCGGATGGGGGCCTTCTCCCTGCCGTTCCTCACCGTTCTGATCACGACGCGCTTCGGTACCGGCACCGCCGTCGCCGGATGCGTCAGCGCCGCTTTCGGACTCGCCACGGTCCCTTCGCGCCTGGTCGGCGGTCGCCTGGCCGACCGTATCGGTCGGCGCCGCACGATCGTCGTCGGGCTGACCGGGTGCGCGGTGGCACAACTGGGCGTCGCCTCGGCGCGCGGTCCGGTGCCGGCGGCCTGCTTCGCGGTGCTGATGGGGTTGGCCTTCGAGATCTACGAGCCGCCCAGCCAGGCGATGATCGCGGACGTCGTGGACCCGGGCGAGCAGGTCCGCGCCTACGGCCTGCTGAACGTGGCCCTGGCGCTGGCCGGCATGGGCGCGGGCCTTCTGGCGGCCGGGCTGGGACGCTGGGACCTGCGGTGGCTCTTCGTGGTCGATGCCCTCACCTGTCTGCTCTGCGCACTGACGGTGCACCGTGTGCTGCCTGCGGACCACCGCACTGCGGCCCCGGCCACGGAGCAGGGCGCCGCCGTCGCCCCCTGGCGGGATCGTTCGCTGCTCGTGATGCTCGCGGCAGGGACGCTGTTCGCGGTGGTCCACCTCCAGATCATGATCACGCTCCCGCTGTCCCTGGACCTTCGAGGGCTGCAGCCCGCCGACGCCGGGCTGCTGTTCACCACGTCCGCCCTCACGATCGCCGCCGGCCAGCCTCTACTGGCGCTCGGTCGACTCGCCACCCTCCCGACGGCCGCCGCCTTCGCCGGCGGCTACCTCCTGACGGCCCTTGGCTGTGCCGGATACGCGCTCGCCCACAGCCTGCTCGCCCATATCGCGGCAACCATCACGTGGAGCGCCGGCGACCTGCTCCTCGCAGGCCGCGCCCACGCACTCGTCGCAAGTCTCGCGCCCGCCGCCGGAAGGGCGCGATACCTGGCGGTTCACGGCACGAGTTGGGGCATCGGCGGGATCGCCGCCCCGCTCGTCGGCACACAGTTGCTCGAACACACCGGAGCGGCCGGATTGTGGTGCGCCATGTCCCTCGCCTGTCTTGTCCTCGCCGCCCTGCACCCTGCCTGGATCCGCACCGCCGTGGAGTTCGACGGCGAGGCCGCACAGCGGGCGGCCACGACTCGGCGAGCTGCCCGGCCGTGATCGTTCCCGGTTCGTTGCGGACCTCGTGGGGGTTCGTCGCCGGGAACGGACCAGAAGTAGTCGTGCTCGAGCACCATCCTGTTGCGGGGGTCCGGCGCAGCCGGTTCGCGCCCCGCGTCGGCGCCGTGCCCGGCCGACCGTCCCGCGCTGTGGTGGACTGGGTCTCGGCCCCCTGTCGGAGATCGAGTCCGGCACGCAGACTGGAGCCACCCGCCCGGCAGGGAGGCGCCCGCATGAAGATGCCCGACCACTGGCTCGCCTCCCCGTGGCGCCGCTCGGCCCTCGCGGTACTCGCCGGGGCACTGCCGGTGCCGGCCTTCCCCGCGCCGTCGCTGTGGTGGCTCGCCTACGTGGCCCTGGTGCCGTGGATCCTGCTGGCCCGCGCGGCGCCGACGGGCCGGCGGGCGGCGTGGGACGGCTGGTGCGGCGGGTTCGGGTTCATGCTGGCGATGCACCACTGGCTGCTGCCGAGCCTGCACGTGTTCACCCTCGTCATCGCGGGCCTGCTCGGGGTGCTCTGGGCGCCGTGGGCCTGGCTGGTGCGCCGCCTGCTGTCCGGTGTGCCGGGCCGAGGCCGGGTCGCAGCGGCCCTGCTGGTGCTGCCGTCGGGGTGGGTGGCGATCGAACTGGTGCGGTCGTGGCAAGGCCTGGGCGGCCCCTGGGGGATGCTCGGCGCCAGCCAGTGGCAGGTGGTACCGGCGCTGCGGCTGGCCTCGGTGGGCGGGGTGTGGCTGCTGAGCCTGCTGTTGGTGGCGGTCAACGTGGCGGTTGCCGTCCTGGTCGCCGTCCGCCCCGCCCGGCTGCCCGCGCTGGCGGCGCTGGCGGCGGTCGCCGCCGCGGCCTCGACGGCCTGGGCGTGGTCGCCGCGCCCGCAGACCGTCGGGCAGGCGCGGATCGCGGTGGTGCAGCCGGGCGTGATCGACGGCGTCGACAGCGGGGACCGGCGCTTCGACCGCGAGGAGCAGCTCACCCGGCGCCTGGTCGGCCGCGATCCGGACCTCATCGTCTGGGGTGAGAGCAGCGTGGGGCACGACCTCGGCGACCGTCCCGACCTGACCCGGAGGATCGCCGCGCTGTCCCGCGCGACGGGGGCCGACATCCTCGTCAACGTGGATGCACGGCGCTCCGACCGGCCCGGCATCTACAAGAGTTCGGTGCTGGTCGGCCCGGACGGCCTGACCGGCGAACGGTACGACAAGATAAGGCTGGTCCCGTTCGGCGAGTACGTTCCCGCCCGTTCCGTGCTGGGTTGGGCGACGTCCGTCGGGAAGGCGGCCGGAGAGGACCGGCGACGCGGCAGCGGACAGGTGGTGATGTCGGCCGGACCGGGGTTGCGCCTCGGACCGTTGATCTGCTTCGAGACCGCGTTCCCCGACATGAGCCGTCGGCTCGCCGCGGACGGCGCGGACGTCCTGGTCGGCCAGTCCTCGACGTCGACGTTCCAGCACAGCTGGGCGCCGGAGCAGCACGCTTCGTTGGCCGCGCTGCGGTCCGCGGAGACCGGGCGCACCATGGTGCACGCCACGCTGACCGGTATGTCGGCGGTGTTCGGGCCGACCGGGCAGCGGATCGGGCCGCGGCTGGGCACGGACGCGGACACGGCGGTGGTGTACGAGGTGCCGCTCACCGCCGGCATCACTCCGTACGTCCGCTTCGGTGACTGGCCGGTGCACGCGGCGCTGCTGGTCCTGGCCGCGCTGGGGCTGTTCGAGGGTGTGCGGGCGGTCAGGCTCCGCCGGAGCCCTCCCGCACCGCACGGACCACCCGCTCGCACAGTTCGTGGGTCGCCAGCGCGTCCCGGGCGCTGAGCACCTCGCCCGCGCGCACGGCGTCGAGGAAGGCCAGGACCGCCTGCTCGATGCCGCGCTGCCGGGCGACCGGCACCCAGTCACCGCGGCGCCGCACGGTCGGCTGGCCCTTGTGGTCGATCACCTCGGCCAGGTTCAGCACCTGGCGCTTGGTGTCCTGGCCGGAGACCTCCAGGACCTCCTCCGCCGAGCCGCTGAGCCGGTTCATCACACCGAGCGCGGTGAAGCCGTCCCCGGCGAGCTGCAGCACGACGTGGTGCAGCAGCCCGTCCTCGACGCGCGCCCGTACCGTCACGTCGTCGACCGGGCCCGGAACCAGGAACCGCAAGGTGTCCACGACGTGGATGAAGTCGTCGAGGATCATGGTGCGCGGCTCCTCGGGCAGCCCCACCCGGTGCTTCTGCAGGAGGATCAGCTCGCGCGGGTGCTCGACGCACTGGGCGTAGCCGGGCGCGAACCGGCGGTTGAAACCGACGGCGAGCGACGTTCCGCGCTGCTCCGCGAGGGACACCAGCCGCTCGGAGTCGGCGAGTTCGTAGGCGAGGGGCTTGTCCACGTAGGTGGGGACGCCGGCCTCCAGCAGCCGCGCGACGATCTCCGGGTGGGCGGCGGTGGGGGCGTGCACGAAGGCGGCGTCGAGGTCCTGGGCGAGGAGGGAGTCCAGGTCGTGGTGGCGCCGGCCGTCCGGCAGGTGGAGGCTGTCGGCGACCCGGGCGAGAGTGGCCGGCGTGCGGGTCTGCAGGTGCAGCTGCACGCCGGGCTGGACGCCGAGGACCGGCAGGTACGCCTTCCGCGCGATGTCGCCGAGTCCGATGCAGCCGACCTTCACGGGCGCTCCTTCACTGCTTGCCTGAGCCGAGCTGCACGGAAGCATACGTGGCCGGTGCGGGGCGGCGGTCGGCGAGGCCGCAGCGAGGCCGCGCCGGCGCACCGGGGCTCGCGCGCGGGGCGGGCCGGTCGCCCCCGGCCGACGCCCGCTGGGCGGGCCGGATGCCCCCGGCCGACGCCCGCTGGGCCCTGACCGCCGTGCGAACCACTCGGCCCGTCGCATCCGGAGCCGCCGTGCGGACCGGCCGTGCCAGGCGGCGCGACCGACCGTGCCAGGCGGCGCGACCGGCTGTGCGGAACGGCCGGAAACCGCCGCCCGGGGACGGCCGGAGGCCGCCGGCCGGCGGTAAACCGATGGCACGGCGGGACGCGGCGGGAAAGGATGCGGGCATGACCACCGAACGACGCGAACCCGCGACCACCGCCGACGAACGCACCATGCTGGAGGGCTGGTTGGACTACCACAGGCAGACCCTCGCGTGGAAGTGCGAAGGGCTGGACGACGCCCGGCTGAGGACCGCCGCCGTGGAGCCCTCGGTGCTCTCCCTGATGGGGCTGGCACGGCACATGGCGGAGGTCGAGCGGGGCTGGTTCCGCCGCGTCCTCGCGGACGAGGACGCGGAACCGCTCTACTGCGGCGACGAGGACCCGGACGGCGATTTCCACCTCACCGAGACGGACACCTGGCAGCGGACGCACGCCGACTGGCAGGCCGAGATCGAGGCGGCTCGGCGTATCGCCGCCGGCTTCGGCCTGGACGACCTCTCCAAGGGCCGGCACCGGCGCACCGGCGAGCGTTTCAACCTGCGCTGGATCTACACGCACATGATCGAGGAGTACGCCCGCCACAACGGCCATGCGGACCTGATCCGGGAACGCATCGACGGGGCGACCGGCGACTGACGTCAGCCGCGGCCCGTCCGGACCGCCCGTACGGGGACCGGGATCACCCGTCCGGGGCGTCCTGGTGTTCGTCGGCTGTCCCGCACCGGTCCGGACCCAGCAGAGTGACGCGCGTGCATCGAACGACGACCACCGCAGCGCTCCTGGTCACCCTCGCGGTTGCGGGCCTCTCCGGCTGTACGACGGTCCAGCGCCCGCGGCCGCCCGCGGCACCCCCCGCCACCGCACCGGGCCGGGCGGCGCCGCCGGTGTCGCGGCCGGAGGGCGGGACGGAACGGCAGATCGTGCAGGCGCCCGCCCGTGAGGCACTGGAGCGGGTCGGACCGTCCCGGCGGGTGGAGCCGGAGGCGGCCGCGCCGCGGAGGTCGGCGGGCCCGCGTCGGGCCGCCCCTGGACGGCCCGGTCCCGCACGGGCCGAGCCGGGGCACCGGCACTCCTCGGGGTCCGGTCACCGGCAGCGGCCGCCCCTCGACGGGATGCCCGATGTGCCCGAATCGGTCCGCCGAGAGATCCGCCAGAACACCGACGTGTGCTCGCTGGGCAGGAAGTACGGCCACTGGCGCGCGGACAGCCCGGAGGCGGTGGTGTGCGAGGAAACCCTGCGACGCTGAGACTCCGGGGCGTTGAGGCTCAGGCGTTGAGGCTGGGGGGCTCAGGCGTTGAGGCTCAGGCGTTGAGGCTCGGGCGTGGGGACCTCAGTCCCCCATCCGCGACTCCAAGCTGCGGATGGCGGCCCGCACCGCGTCGCCGTAGTCGTCGTCGGCCAGCGCGTCGGCCGCCGCGCGGGCCCGGCGCAGATGGCTGCGGGCGGCCTCGGGCCGGCCGAGTTTGCGGTAGTCGGCCGCGAGGTCCAGGTGGAGAGCCGGATACAGGGCCCGTGCGGCGGACGCTCCCCGGTGCGGTGCGGAGCCGCCGCCGGTGCCTTCCTCGGCGGCCGTCAGGGCGGGGCGGTCGTCCGCGAGCTCCTCCGCGGCGGTCAGGGCGCGCAGGTCCCAGGCGAGTTCGTCGGCCGGATCGTCCTGCGTGTCGGCGAGGTAGCGGGCGAGCGTGCAGCGGTGCAGCGGGTCGCCGTGTTCGCAGATCTCCGCCCACACGTCGAGGAACCGCTGCCGGGCCTCCTCCCGGTCTCCGCCGTGGTGCAGCATCACGATCTGCCCGATCCTGGTCAGCAGGGTGTCCGGCGCCACCTGCTCCTGCCTCTCCGCCACCGCGCCCTCCGCACACACGCACCGGCCGCCCTGGGCCGACGGGACCGTCCCGTCCGACCGACGCTACGGCCTGACGGACCGATCGGGCCGCAGGTGGCTGCCCTGTTCTCGAACGGCCACGGCGACGGCGGGCCGGCAGGCCGCGAAGACGCATGGCGGTAGGCGTGCGAGGGCCGGGCGTTGGGCGCCCTCCGGAGCAGCCCCGGCGTGGCTGACGGCCTGCAGGGCGTGGGCGG
Organism: Streptomyces sp. MS06; assembly: GCF_047200655.1. Classification (NCBI taxonomy): domain Bacteria; kingdom Bacillati; phylum Actinomycetota; class Actinomycetes; order Kitasatosporales; family Streptomycetaceae; genus Streptomyces; species Streptomyces sp. MS06. The sequence goes on along the minus strand of NZ_JBJZOJ010000025.1, from coordinate 49,729 downwards.
TGTCGGCGCCGGCACCGCTATCGCGGGGAGCGCAGTCCGGCGATGAGGACTGCGGCCAGTAGGCGCGGGTCGTAGTCCGGATCGCTGCCCGCGCCGATGCAGAGGTTGCCGACTCCGCGCATGAGTGCGTATGCGCTGATGTCGGATCGGATCTCCCCGGTGGCTGCCGCGGCTTCGAGCAACCGGGCGCAGACGGGCACCAGCCGGTCGAGGAAGTAGGCGTGCAGCGTGTCGAAGGCGGTGTTGTCGGACTGGAGCACCGCGGCGAGTCCGTGCTTGGTGACCAGGAAGTCGACGAAGAGGCCGATCCAGTGACCCAGTGCGGCATGAGGGGTCGGGCTGCTTGCCAGGAGCGCCGGACCCGCCTCGGCGCAGGCGTCGACCTGGTGCCGGTAGACGGCGACGATGAGGTCCGCTCGCGTCGGGAAGTGACGGTAGATCGTGCCCAGGCCGACGCCCGCCCTGGCGGCGATGTCGCGCACCGGTGCTTCCACGCCGGATGCGACGAACACCGCGGCCGCCGCGTCGAGCAGGGCCTCCTTGTTGCGCCGGGCGTCCCTCCGCTTGGACGGGGCGGCCCGCTCCGCCCCCTGGTCGCTGTCGTTCACCGCGCTCCTTCGCCGTCGTCGCACTTGCCAAAACGGAACAGCGTTCCGTATCGTCCTTTCCGGAACGGTGTTCCGCTTTGCTCATGATGGCAGAGCAGGAGCCCGGTAGCCAAGCCACCCCTTCGCCACCAGCCTCCACCCGCAGCATTCGCAACATCCGCAGCAAGGAGACACACGGTCATGCAGTACCGCAATCTGGGCCGCACCGGCGTGCAGGTCAGCACCCTCGCGCTCGGCGCCATGAACTTCGGCAAGATCGGGCGCACCACCCAGGAGGAGGCCACCTCCCTCGTCGACGCCGCTCTCGACGCCGGTGTCAACCTGATCGACACCGCCGACATGTACAGCGGCGGCGAGTCGGAGGAGATGGTCGGCAAGGCCATCGCCGGCCGCCGCGACGACATCGTGCTCGCCACCAAGGCGAGCATGCCGATGGGCGAGGAGCGCAACCACCGGGGCGGTTCGCGCCGCTGGCTGGTCACCGCGCTGGACGACAGCCTGCGCCGCCTCGGTGTCGACCACGTCGACCTCTACCAGATCCACCGGTGGGACCCCCGTACAAGTGACGAGGAGACGCTGTCGGCGCTGACCGACCTGCAGCGCGCGGGGAAGATCCGCTACTTCGGCTCCTCCACCTACCCCGCCTACCGCATCGTGCAGGCGCAGTGGGCCGCCCGCGAGCACCACCTGGGCCGGTACGTCACGGAACAGCCCAGCTACTCGATCCTGCAGCGCGGGATCGAGGCACACGTCCTGCCCGTGACCGAGGAGTACGGGCTCGGTGTGCTGGCGTGGAGCCCGTTGGCCTCGGGCTGGCTGTCGGGCGCGATCCGCGAGGGCCGGGAGATCACGAGCAACCGCTCGAGTCTCCTGCCGGAGCGCTTCGACATCACCGTGCCCGCCAACCGGGCCCGGCTCGACGCCGTCGAGCAGTTGGCCGAGGTCGCCGACGAGGCCGGCCTGACCATGATCCAGCTCGCCCTCGGGTTCGTGACCGCGCACCCGGGCGTGACCGGCGCGCTCATCGGCCCCCGCACACTGGACCACCTGCACGCACAGCTCGCCGCCGCCGACACCGTGCTCTCCGACGATGTGCTCGATGCGATCGACGCCATCGTGGCCCCCGGCACCGACCTGGCCGCGCACGAGAAGCACGACACACCCCCCGCGCTGCTCGAGCCGTCCCTGCGACGCCGCTGACCGACCGGGGAAGCCCGGGTCCCTGCCCCGCTCCTCCCGGATCCGTGGGGGATCGCGCAGGTGCCCGGCGAGTCGCGGGGACGGGGCCGCGGCGGCGGTGTCCTTCCGCCCGGCAGGCTTCCGGCGGCCGAAATCCGGGGCCGGACCAAGGACCAAGCGCCCGGGGGTCCGGGGCCGGCCACCGGGGAGCCGCGGTCAGCGGGCGGACGGCCGGATGCGGGCCCCGGTGCGGCCGCAGCGCCCCGGCCCGTCCGGCGGCGGCCCGCCCCGGCGCGGCGGCGCCCGGCCGGCTCCGGATGCGGATCGGACCGTACTCGGATCAGGCCGGATGCAGATCAGGCCGGATGCGGATCAGGCCGGGTGCCGCTCAGCCCAGGTTCGGGATGGTCCAGTCGATCGGGGTGTGACCCTGCCGGGCCACCGCCTCGTTGATCTGCGTGAACGGGCGGGAGCCGAAGAACTTCTTCGCCGACAGCGGCGAGGGGTGCGCGCCTTTGACCACCACATGGCGCTTCTCGTCGATGAGCGGGAGCTTCTTCTGGGCGTAGTTGCCCCACAGGACGAAGACCGCCGGGTCGGGGCGGTCGGCGACCGCCCGGATCACCGCGTCGGTGAACTTCTCCCAGCCCTTCCCCTTGTGCGAGTTGGCCTCGCTCTCACGGACCGTCAGCACCGCGTTGAGCAGCAGGACGCCCTGTGCGGCCCAGGGTGTCAGGCATCCGTTGTCGGGGACGGGCGTGCCCAGCTCCTGGTGCATCTCCTTGTAGATGTTGCGCAGCGACGGCGGGACCCGCACCCCGGGACGCACCGAGAAGCACAGCCCGTGGCCCTGGCCAGGCCCGTGGTACGGGTCCTGGCCGAGGATCAGCACCTTCACCCGGTCGTAGGGCGTCGCCTCCAGCGCGGCGAAGACCTCCTCGCGCGGGGGGTACACGGGCCCCTTCGCCCGCTCCTCCTCGACGAACTCCGTGAGCTCCTTGAAGTAGGGCTGGTGGAGTTCGTCGCCCAGGACCCCGCGCCAGGACTCGGGCAGGATGGCGGTGTCGGTCACGTCGGCTTCCTTCTGTCGTGCGATCGCTTCCAGGTCATCGAACCTACAGGCGGCCACTGACAACAGGGGGCCGATGGCGGACTACCAGCTGGTCTTGCGGGACAGCTCCCACATCATCATGATCGTCGACGGGTCGAGGGACTGCTCGGCGCCGGCGATCTCCTGGCTGGCGGCGGTGTACTGCTTGCCCTGCCACAGGGGCAGCAGCCGCGCGTCGTCGACCAGGATCTGCTGGGCCTCCTCGAAGTCCCTGACCACGTTGCCGCGGTCGCTCTCGCGGCGGGAGCGGGGCAGCAGGTCCTTGGTGATCTTGGGTGAGTCGTAGGGCGTGCCGAGCGCGTTCTGCTCTCCGACGAACGGGGCGATGAAGTTCTCCGCGTCGGGGAAGTCGGGGAACCATCCGCGCCCGAACACCGGGTACTCGCCCTTCTGGTAGCCCTCCACGTAGGTCTTCCACGGGCGGCTCTTGAGGGTGATCCTGAAGAGGCCGGACGCCTCCAGCTGCCGCTTGAGTTCCTTGAACTCGGTGGCGGTCTCCGAGCCGTAGCGGTCGGAGGTGTACCAGAGGGTGAGCGGGACCGTCTCGGTGATGTCGGCCTTGCGCAGGATCTCGCGGGCCTTGGCGGGGTCGGGGTCGCCGTAGTCGTCGAAGAAGCCGGTGGTGTGGCCGACGAGCCCCTTGGGGACCATGGAGTACAGCGGGTCGACGGTGTCCTTGTAGATCTTGTGGGCGATGGCCGCGCGGTCGACGATCTGGGCCACGGCCTGGCGGACGGCCTTCTTCCGCGCCCAGGGGTCCTTGGGGTTGAACACCAGGTAGTTGATGTCGGCGCCGGCGCCCTCCATCAGCTGGATCTCCCGGTTGGGGTCCTGGCGCTGCAGGTCGACGATGTCGTCGGCGGCGAGACCCCGGTAGGTGACGTCGATCTGCTTGTCCCGCAGCGCCTTCACCATGGCGGCGGAGTCCTGGAAGTAGCGGATCGTCACCGCATCGTTTCTGCGCTTGGCGAAGCCCTGGTAGCGGTCGTTGCTGACCAGTTCGGCCTTCTGCCCTTCCCGGTAGTCCTTCAGCCGGTAGGGGCCGGAGCCGGTGATCTCGGTGCCCTTGCGGAGTGCCGCCGCCGGGTACTCCTTGGGGTCGACGATCGACATGGCCGGGGTGGCCAGCACGAACGGGAAGGTCGCGTCCGACTCGTTGAGGTGGAAGACGACCTCGCGGTCGCCGACGGTCTCGACGCGGTCCAGGCTGCCGAGGAGACCGGCGGGGCCACCCGGCACGTCGATCTTCTTGATCCGGTCGATCGAGAACTTGACGGCCTCGGCGTTCAGCGGGTGCCCGTCGGAGAACGTCATGTCCTTCCGCAGCTCGCAGCTGTAGGTGCGGTTGGCGTCGTCCGTGAAGCCGCAGTGGTCCGCCGCGTCGGGCTGGGGCGTCGTCACGCCGGACGGGTACGCGAGCAGCGTCTGGTAGATGTTGCGGAAGAGCTCCCACGAGCCGTCCCAGGAGGCGGCCGGATCGAGCGTGCTGGGCGCGCTGGTCGTCCCCACCACGATCGGTTCCGCCTGAGCGGAGCCTCCACTGGAGAGAAGACCGCATCCGGTCGCCAGGGATATGGAAGCGATCGCCGCCATGTGCCGCAGGCATCGGTTCCGGTTGAACACGCGCACGCTCCTCGATCTGCCATACCAAGGGTCGGCAGACCATACCGCAGTGTCAGCCGTGTGGGACCTGCTACGCGCGTGGCTGTTGAACACATTGTTTATGACGACGTTGTCATGGGAACAGCTTGTCCGTTTTCGGACGGCGCGGGCGCCACTCCGGTCAGGGAAGAGGCGCCCGCGCGACAGACCGGTGGACCCGGTCAGGCCACACCGGCGTTCAGGAAGATGCCGCCGTCGACGACCAGCGTCTGGCCGGTGACCCAGTCGGACTGTTCCGAGGTGAGGAACGCGGCGGCCCCGCCGATGTCGGAGGGCACCCCGAGGCGCTTCAGCGGGTAGGCCGCGGCGGCCTCCTCCTCGCGGCCCTCGTACAGGGCCTGGGCGAACCTGGTCTTCACCACGGCCGGGGCGATCGCGTTGACCCGCACTCCGGGCGCGAACTCGTGCGCCAGCTGCGCGGTCAGGTTGATCATCGCGGCCTTGCTGACCCCGTAGACGCCGATGAACGGGGAGGCCGAGAGGCCGGCGACCGAGGCGACGTTGACGATGGCGCCGCCGTTGTCCTTCTGCCAGGCGTGCCAGGTGCGCTGGGCGAAGCCGAGCGCCGAGAGCACGTTGGTCTCGAACACCTTGCGCGCCACGTCCAGGTCGACGTCGGCGATCGGCCCGAACACCGGGTTGGTTCCGGCGTTGTTGACGAGGAAGTCCACCCGGCCGAACGCGGCCATGGTGCGTTCCACGGTCTCGGCCTGGTGGGCCTCGTCGTGGGCCTTGCCGGCCACGCCGATGACCCGGTCGGCGCCGAGGCGTTCGACGGCCTCCTTGAGGGCTTCCTCGTTGCGGCCGGTGATGCAGACCCGGTCTCCGCGGGCGATGAGTGCCTCGGCCACGCCGTAGCCGATGCCGCGGCTGGCGCCGGTGACGAGGGCCACCTTGCCGGAGAGTGCAGGCAGTTCAGTCATGTCGGTGATCCCTAGTCGAGCGGTCCGCCGGCGACGTACAGCACCTGGCCGGAGACGAAGCCGGCCGCCTCGCCGGTGAAGAAGGCGACGGTGTTGGCGATGTCCTCGGGCTCCCCGACGCGCTGCACGGGGATCTGGGTGGCGGCCGCGGCCTTGAAGTCGTCGAAGCCCATGCCGACCCGGTCGGCGGTGGCCTTGGTCATCTCGGTGGCGATGAAGCCGGGCGCGACGGCGTTGGCGGTGACGCCGAACTTGCCGAGTTCCTTGGCCAGGGTCTTGGTGAAGCCCTGCAGGCCGGCCTTGGCGGCGGAGTAGTTCGCCTGCCCCCGGTTGCCGAGCGCGGAGGACGACGACAGGTTGACGACGCGGCCGAAGCCCGCGTCGACCATGTGCTTCTGGCACGCCCTGGTCATCAGGAAGGAACCGCGCAGGTGGACGTTCATGACGGTGTCCCAGTCGGAGACGCTCATCTTGAACAGCAGGTTGTCGCGGAGCACGCCCGCGTTGTTGACGAGGATGGTCGGGGCGCCGAGTTCCTCGGCGACCCGCGCGACCGCGGCCTCGACCTGCGCCTCGTCGGAGACGTCGGCGCCGATGGCGAGCGCCCTGCCGCCGGCCGCGGTGATCTTCTCCACGGTGTCCTTGCAGGCGGCCTCGTCCAGGTCGATCACGGCGACCGCGCGGCCCTCGGCGGCCAGGCGCACGGCTACGGCGGCGCCGATGCCGCGCGCCGCTCCGGTGACCACGGCGACCCGCTGCTCAGTGGTGGACATTGCTGTTTCTCCTCGCCCTCGGGATCCGGCTCCCGCGGTTGCGCCCGTTGGTGAGCGACCGCTTAGTACCTTCAGCAGACGTGACGCTAGAAGCCCTGGCACCCGGTGTCAACGGCACACCGCCCGGTGTGATCCATTCCCCGGTCGGCCCGCCGCCGGCCGGGACGGTCCCCCGGCCCATCGTCCCGCCGCGGCGGGACGCACGGGAACCCGTTCGGCCCACCGCGGCGCGCCGTTCCGCCGAACGGCCCCCAGCATCGAAGCGTGAGCCATCCGCGACCGGAGAGGAGGCGCGCCATGCGCCGTCGTACCGGTGCCCTCGGCGCCCTGCTCGCAGCGTCCGCGTTGCTGCCGGCGGCCGCCCCCGCTCACGCGCGGGACCTCGACTGCCGGGACTTCGCCTACCAGGAGGACGCGCAGGCCGTCCTCGACTCGAACCCCCTCGACCCGAACAGACTGGACGAGGACCAGGGGCCGGAGGACGGCGTCGCCTGCGAGGCGCTGCCGCTTCGCGGGGACCCCACCATCTCCTCCACGTTCCGGCCCCGGACCACCGCCCCCGCGGCGCCGACACCCGCCGCCGGCACGCCGACCGGCACACCTGCCCGGGGCGTGCACGGCGGGTACGGCGGGTCCACCTCCTCCGGCCCCGGCGGCTGGGACATCGCGATCGGCCTCGTCTTCGCCACCGGCGCCGCGTTCGCGGCCGGATACCTGATCCGGCGCCGCCGCGACTGATCCCCGGGGCGCGGCGGGTACGTCAGCGCACCAGCAGAGCGAGCAGCCGTTCGGCCTCGGCGGCCGGATCGGCGGTCAGGCCGGTGTGCACCGGCCCCGGCTGCACGACGGTGGAACGCGGGGCGACCAGCCAGCGGAACCTGCGCCCCGCGTCGTCCTCCGCCGCCTGCCCCGCCGGCTCGCCGCCCCGGCACACCCGCTCGACGGCACCGAGCGCGGCCCGCACCGCGGCCGTGTCGGCCTCGGGGTCGAGAGCGAGCAGCCGCGCCTCGTCGAGGTGGGTGCGGGCACCGACGTAGGCGTGGGCCCGGCAGTACAGGAGCACCCCGGCGTTGATGCACTCGCCGCGTTCGACGCGTGGGACGACCCGCAGCAGCGCGTACTCGAAGACGTCCCGGCCTCCGCCCTGGCCCGCTCTGGTGATGTGGCGCCCGGTCAGCCGGGCGCCGGGAAACTCGCTCACTGGGCTCCTCCGAGTCCTTGGATCCGCCGGTGGACGGCGGCGGCCCGCGCACGCAGCGGCCGGGCGTAGGCCAGGCGGAGGGCGTCCGCCGAGTCGAAGCCGGGCTCACCGGCCAGCCACGCGCCCGGGACCTGGGCGGTGACCTCCGCCAGCAACTCGTCCGTGATCAGCGGCGCCAGCGCCTCGGCGGCCGCCGCGACGTCCGGCGCGAAGGGCCGCAGGACGTGGTCCGAGGCGTCGTAGGGGCGGGCCGCGGAGGCCTCGGCGCCGGGCCAGTTGTGGTGCCAGATCATGGTGGCCCCGTGGTCGATGAGCCACAACTCGCCGTGGCGGACGAGCAGGTTGGGGTTGCGCCAGGACCGGTCGACGTTGCCCACCAGTGCGTCGAACCAGACGATCCGGCCGGCCTCCTCCGGCGTGACCGGAAAGGCGAGCGGGTCGAAACCGAGGGCGCCGGACAGGAAGTCCATCCCGAGGTTGGTGCCGCCGCTGGACCTCAGCAGCTCCTGCACCTGCTGGTCGGGTTCGCCGAGGCCCAGCACCGGATCGAGGCCGATCGCCACCAGGCGGGGCACACGCAGACCGAGCCGGCGGGCCAGTTCCCCGCAGACCACCTCGGCCACGAGGGTCTTGCGGCCCTGACCGGCGCCGGTGAACTTCATGACGTAGGTCCCGAAGTCGTCGGCCTCGACGAGCCCCGGCAGGGAACCGCCCTCACGCAGGGGCGTGATGTAGCGGGTTGCAGTGACCTCTTGCAGCATGTTCCTAGGACATCCGTCTCTTCGCCTTGCGATGTGGGGCCGACCGCGCAGGGTCCGGCGGCAGGAACCGCCCGTCACCGGTCCGGGAGGCTCCGGGGAGCTTCGGCCGGCGCGCGGACCGCACCGTCTCCCCCGGCATCCGCCGACGGCCGTTCACCCTCGTCCTCCACCTCGGGAACCGGGCACCCGCAGTGAGCATATAGACGTGCTCCCGGCCTCAGGTCCACTGATTCCGCCCCGCGTCGTCCGGCCGCCTCCGGCGCGTCGAGGAGGACGCCCGTGTGGTGGGACGCGTCGGGTGCGGGCTCCGCGCCCTCGCCGGCGGGTGAGCCGCGGCGACCTGCTCGGCGGCGGCGACGGCCGCGAGGGCCGTGACGGCGAGCGGGACGCGGTCCCCGCCGGGCATCCGGTTCACCGGTCCGGGCGCGAGCGCTCGCCGTCGACGTGCGGGTCGTGGCCGGACAGCAACTGCTGCAGCACGCGCTCGTCCTGGGCGGAGAGTTCCGACACGAAGCGGGCCAGCACCGCCTGGCGGTCGGCGCCGCCCCCGAGCAGCGAGTGCATGCGCCGGGCGGTGTGGGACGCCTCGTCGCGGGCCGGCTCATAGGCGTATCCGCGGCCCTGGCGGTGCCGGAGGAGCATGCCCTTGCCGTGCAGCCGGGACAGGATCGTCAGGACCGTCGTGTACGCCAGCCCGCCCGGCAGCCGCTCCCGCACCTGCCGGGCGGTCAGCGGGCCGCCCGCGGCCCACAGCGCGGCGAGCACATCGCCCTCCAGCTCACCGCGGGCCCGCCGGCCGGCCGGTCGCCCGGGGTCCTCGCCTCTTCCGTCCTGCACCGTCCGCCTTCCTTCTTCCGCCGCTTCCCCAGACTACCCGGCCAGCTACTACTACTTGTAGGAGTTATGCTCCGGGGCGGCGCGCCGCGAACCCCCTTCCCGGACCGCGGACCGCCTTCCCGGACCGCGGACCGCCTTCCCCCGTCGCTGCCGACGCGGGAGGCCGCGCAGGGTACGGCCCACCGCCGTCCCCGGTCGCGTCGGCGGTCCGTCACGCGCCTCCCGAGGGCGGCGCCGGCTGCACGCGGTCATGGACGCGGTCGTCCCGCGGTCATGGACGCGGTCGTCCCGCGGTCATGGGCGCGGTCATGATCGCGGTCATGAGCGCGGTCGTCGGCCCCGCCGCCCGGCTCCGGCCCCACCGCGCCACGGAGTTCAGGCACCGCGCACGGCCGTCGGCCGCCGGGTCCGGGTGAGCCACAGAAGAACCAGCGCAGCAGCCTGGATTCCGACCACCGTGGCGATCAGGACGTGGATGGAGACCTCGTACAGGGCGCCGGACAGGGCTCCTCCGACCAGGGCGGCGGCGCCCATGGTTCCGGCGAAGACCCCGTAGGCGGTGGCCCGGCGGCCGACGGGTACGAGGTCGGCGACGGTGGCACGCAGCGTGGATTCCTGGACCCCGACCGCCGCTCCCCACACGAGGGAGCCCGCGGCGGCGATCGGCAGCGTGTCGGTGAAGGCGAGGGCGGGGACGGCGGCCGACAGCAGCGGCAGGACCACCAGGACCCTGGCGCCGTACCGGTCGTACAGCCAGCCGGTGGCCAGCGCCGCGACCGCGTCCGCGGCCATGGCCGCCGCGTACAGCACCGGGACCGCGGCCGTGGACATCAGATGCCGGGCCACCAGGTGGTAGGAGAGCACGCCGAACGTGGCGAACCCGCCCAGCGTGACGGCGGTGAACGCCGCGTACACCCAGAAGGCCCGCGGCAGCCGGGCCTCCCGGGGGTCGGCACCGGCCGGTCCCCCGGGTGCCGCAGTGCCCGCGGACGTCTCGTAGGCGACCGGGGCGGGCACCCTGGCGCGCAGCCACACCAGCAGCGCGAGGGCGGCGAACCCCGGGAGGGCGAGCACCCCGAGCGCCGGTGCGTAGTCATCGCCGGTGAGGGCGAGGACGCCGGCCACCGTGAGCGGGCCGAGCAGGGCACCGACCTGGTCCATCGCCTCGTGCACGGCGAAGCCCCGACCGCGGCCGGTGGCGGCGGTGGCGTGCGAGAGCAGTGTGTCCTTGGCCGGGGACCGCACCGCCTTGCCGACCCGCTCGGCGACCACCAGGGCGCACGCCGCCCACAGGGCGCCCGTCACCCCGAGCACCGGGACGCTGGCCGCGGTCAGCAGGTAGCCGGCGATCGTCCACGCCCAGAAGCGGCCGCTGCGGTCGGCCAGGGGCCCGGAGACCAGCCGCAGCCCGAGGGCCGCGGCCTCGCCCGCCCCCGTCACCACTCCGACCACGACCGCCGAGGCACCCAGGTGGGCCAGCAGCGGGCCGGTGACGGAGCGGGCACCCTCGTAGACGAAGTCCATCAGGAGGCTGACGCCCCCGAACACCATCACGAACCGCCACGGCGACAGTGCCCCGGCCGTCTCCCGGTGCGGCCCGGTCGTCGAGGAGTTGCGGCCCGGCTTCACATGTCCTCCCCTGGGGTCCCCTCCGGGTACGGCCGTCCCGTGCCCGGCGACCGCTGCCGGGCCGTCGCCGGCCGCTCCTCGGCTGCGCCGATCGGAGCGTGACCGGCCGGCTCCGGGCCGTCGGACGCATCCTTCGGCGCACCCGGGACCGGCGTCAAGCGCAGCGCACGCGGGAACCGCCGTGCCCGCCGCCGCAGAGCGCTCCGGACCGCGGGCAGCCGGGCGCCACCCGGTGCACCGCACGCCCGGGACGCCATGGCGCCGCGTACCCCCGGGGACCGCGTGCCCCGGGGGCCCGCCTTCCCGGGCCTTCCGGGGTCTCCCGTGCGGTGCCCCGGCGCGTGCGGCGAGGGCTCACAGTGCCTTGCGGCGTGCCAGCACGAACAGCACCGCAAGGCCCGGCACCAGCGGAATCCAGGCCGTCAGCAAGCGGTAGCCGATGACCGTCGAGGCAGCGGCGCCTCCCGGTACCCCGATCGCGACCAGCGCCAGGGCGAGCGCCGCGTCCAGGGAACCGAGGCCGCCGGGGGTGGGCAGAAGTACGGCGGCGCTGCTCGCCGCGAGGTAGGCCAGGGCGACCCGCGCCACCGGCACCGACAGCGCAAGGGCGTGGGCGACGGCGTACACGGTGAGCGCGTGCGCGGCGGCGAACGCGAGCGAGCCGCCCCACAGCGCTGCCGCTCTCCCCCGGTGCGCCTGCACGGTGCGGACCTCGGCACTCACCGTCCTCAGCAGTGAGCGCGCCCTCGCGCGCACCGGCCTGACCAGCAGCGCGCAGGGGGGCACCAGCACCAGCAGAACGGCCGCCGGCACGCGTGGGAGGCGCAGGATGCCGGGGCAGGCCAGGGCCAGCCCGGTGACCAGGGCGCCCCGCGTGACGGCGCTCGCGGTCGCTTTGAGGACGAGGGCGGTCGCCGTCGCCGCGGGGGTGAGGCCGCAGCGGGTCAGGAAGCGCCAGTTGACCGTGGTCGCACCCAGCCCGCCGGGCAGGACGTGGTTCGCGGCGGACGCCGCGAACTGCGCTGCCAGCAGTCGGGCCGCGGGGAGGCGGAGGACGACCGCGCCCTGCTGGGTCACCGCCGCACACACCCAGGTCGAGAAGGCGGCCGCGGCGGCCAGCGACAACCAGCCGCGGTCGGCGACGGCCAGGTGATCCGTGCCGGTGTCGACGGCCTGCCGGTGCCACACGGCCACTACCGCAGCGGTGAGCAGCACCGACAGCGTGGCGGCCCAGTGCCAGTAGGCGCGGCGGCCGACCAGCGGGGACATCGGTGGCGGCACGGTCATCCGCTCCGGCTCCCCTGGGCGACGGGGGCGACGTAGGCGTACACCGGCCCGTCCAGATGCACCGGCTTCCAGGTGCGGGCGTAGGACGGCGGCCGTACCCCGTCGGCGGTCAGCACCGCGACCGGGATCCGCCGCGCGGTCCTCGCGAGCGCCGCGGCGGTGGTGTTCTCGTTGTGTCCGGCGGTGTTGGCGGAGGCGCACCCGGCGTAGAAGGCGATGGGCACCAACGGCGCCTGCGGGTCGCGGCCGGTCAGCACGCACGGCGGCCGCACACCCCCGCGGTGCAGTCCGGCCGCGACCCGGGCCCAGCGTCGGTGGCCCGCGGTCGTACGGTCGATCAGCCGCTCCAGCACCGCCCCCTGGACCACCAGGTGCCCGACCAGTCCGACGGCCACCGCGATCACCGCGAACGGCCGCCACCCCCCGCGCGGTGCGGTCACGAGGAAGACCAGGGCGCCGGCGACCGGCAGGGAGAGCAGGGCGTAGGCGGGCAGCAGGAAGCGGGGGGCGGCGTAGCCGATGAAGAACAGGTAGGGAATCGCCGCCGTCGCCGCGCAGGCGCACGGCAGCGCGGTGGCCGCGGCGCGCCGCGCCCGGACGGCCACGACCAGCCCGAGCAGGGCGAGGACCGGAAGGGCGAACCACCACAGGGTCTCCACGGTGCTCGGCATCGGCCCCGTGCAGGGGCGGCACAGGGTGCGTCCGCCGAGGCTGCGGATCTGGTCGGCCACGGCGTTGTTCCAGCCGAGGCCGCCCTCGATGCGGGAGCCGACGGAGAGCCGCCGGGACAGTCCGCCGAAGTTCGCGTAGGCCTCGATCACCCACTCGGACGCGCCGACCGCCAGCCCTCCGACGAGGGCCAGCAGCAGCCGGCCCTGTCGCCGGCCGTGCACGGCAACGAGCACCGCCAGCAGCGGAAGGCTCACCCACACGGCGTCCGTCGGCCGCATCAGCGCCATCAGCGCCGCGCTCGCCGCCAGCCCCCACACCGGACCGGACCGGCTCCGGTCCGCCTGCGCGGTCAGGAAGCAGCCCACCGCGGTGAGCCCGGCCAGCGCCACCCAGAGGTTGGGCATGGCCTGCGGGCCGTAGAAGAGTGTCACCCACAGCGAGGCGAACAGCGCCCCGCCCAGGACGACCACCCGTGTGGGGAGCACGCCCCGCCAGGCGCGCAACGCCAGGAACAGGCCCAGCCCGGACAGCACCGCCAGCCAGATCCGCAGCAGGGGCGTGGACGACGTCCACGACGCGACGGGTGCCACCAGCAGCGAGACGCCGCGGGCCCGCGGCGCGCTGAAGAACGCCGGTGGAGCATGCGGGCTGACCTGGCTGACGTAGACCGTCTCATCCCAGCCGAGGCCCATGACCGGTCGGACCAGGACGAGTTGGGCTGCGGTGAAGGCGGCCCCGACCGCGGCGAACCACGTCGTGCCCCTGCCCCTGCACCGCTCGAGGGCCTCGGACGGCCGGAGGGAGCGGACCTCGGCGGTGCGCTGGGTCCTGGACATCACTCGACCCCTGTCTCCTACGAGATGTAGAACTTCCAGCACCTTACAGGTGTCGGGGCCGGCGAGGAGTGATTGGTGCGAAAACGGTCAAACCAACGACCCGCGTGACGGGTGCGGCGCACGTCCGGCCGGAGGTGCGCTGAACGGGGCTCGACCCCCTCCCGTACCAGTGCGCGGATCACCCCGGACGCGTGGACCGGTCCCCGCCGGCCGCGCCGGGTGGGCGGGGACCACGGTGGCCGGATCGGGCGGTTCGCCGCGTTCTTCGTACGAGGGACGCGCGTTCCCCTTGCCGGCGCGGGTCGGGGCGGGCGAGGTTGGCCACTCCCGCGTGTGGGGAGAAGAGAGCGCATGGCAGAAGAGGGGGCCGTATGACCGTCGCTCAGCGCCGGAACCGGAAGATCATGATGACGCCCGGCGAGCTGGACGCGTTCCTCACCGCACAGCGCACCTGCCGGGTGGCCACGGTGTCCCCCGACGGCGCCCCGCACGTCAGCGCCCTGTGGTTCGCCTGGGACGGCACGTCCCTGTGGCTGTACTCGGTGGTGCGCAGCAGGCGGTGGGCGGACTGGCGCCGCGAGCCGCGGATGGCGGTGGTCGTGGACTGCGGCGAGGAGTACGAGGAGCTGCGGGGAGCGGAGCTGTCGGGGCGGGCGGACGCCGTGGGCGAGATCCCGCGCAGCGGAGGGCTGTGCGCCGAACTGGACTTCCCGGAGACGTTGTTCGCCCGCAAGTACTTCGGTCTGGAGGAGTTGCCGCACGACGGCCGGCACGCCTGGCTGCGGCTGACGCCGGAGAAGGTCGTCTCCTGGGACTTCCGCAAGCTCAACCCGGGGTAGCCGCCCACTCCCCTACCCCCTGCCCGGCCTGCTGCCCGGCCTGCTGCCCGGCCTGCCGCTCGGCCTGCCGCCCTGGAGCCTGCCCGACCCGCTGCGCCGCCGCCCGCAGCGACGCCACCGCCGCACGGATCGACGGGCGGCGGTCGGCGTCGGCGCGCCAGACCGCGTAGACGTGCCGCCGCACGCGCTGCAGGAGCGGGACGGTGACCACGCCGGCGGGCATCGGATGGCGACCCAGCAGGGGGGCGATGCACACGCCGAGGCCGGCGGCGACCAGGTTGAGCTGGGTGTGGGTCTCGCCGGCGCGATGACCGACGAGGGGCTCCACGCCACGCGAGCGCAGTGTGAACATCAGCCACTCGTGGCAGAACTCGCCCTCGCCCCAGGTGATCCACTCGTCCTCGGCGAACTCGCCGAGATCCACCTCCTCCCGGTCCGCCAGACGATGGCCGACGGGCAGGGCGACGTCGGCGGGGTCGTCCAGGACGGGCGCCTTCACCAGGCCGCCGGGCAGCGTCAGCGGCTTGTTGTACCAGTCCAGGACGACCGCCAGGTCGAGGTCGCCCCGCACCACCCCCCGGACACCGTCCTCCGGATCCAGTTCGCAGGAGCGCAGCCGCAGCCCGGGGTGACGCGTACGCAGGTCGGCCAGGGCGGTGGGGAACAGCCCGCGGGCGGCTGTGGGGAACCCGGCGAGGCGCAGTTCGCCGACGACCTTCCCGCGCTGCGCCTCCAGCGCGGACCGGGCGATCTCCACCTGGGAGAGGATGCGGGCAGCGTGCTCGGCGAGCAGCAGGCCGGCGTCGGTGAGCCGCACGCCTCGACCGTGCTTGGCGAGCAGTTGCTGACCGACCTCCCGTTCCAGCTTGGCCATCTGCTGGGAGACCGCGGAGGTGGTGAGGTGCAGGCCCTCGGCGGCGCGGCTCACCGAGCCGTGGCGGGCGAGTGCGTCGAGGGTGCGCAGGCGGTCGAGGTTCAGCATGGCGCTCCCGGGTCGATGGTTCCGCGATGCTACGAGGTGCCGGGCGCGGATGCGGCCCCTCGTCACCTGGACCGCGTCGCCACCGTGGCGTCCGCGGTACGGCACCGACCCCCTGTCGACGCGTTCGGCGGAAAGCGGCGCCGGCGCCCGCGGAGTGGCCGCGCGGTGTCCGGTGCGCGGTGCGCGGTGCGCGGTGCGCGCCCGCGTGCGGTTGCCGGTCGGACGCCTCCTCGCGCCGTCAGGGGTGCCCGAGGGCATTCGGACGCGGGTGGGTCCGAGGGCGTTCGGACGCACCCGCGGGGGGCGTCGGACGTGCCTGCAGGCGGTCAGACGTATCCGCGGGCGGTGCTCGGCCCGAGGGCCTCGGCGACCGCGTCCGCCAGCGTGCCGACCTCGTGCTCGGCCAGCGTCGCCACGGTGATCCGGATTCCGGGCGGGGCGCTCATCCGGAAGCGCGCGCCCGGGGCGACCGCCCAGCCCGCCTGCACCAGACGGGCGACGGCACCGGTCTCGTCGGACACCGGAATCCACACGTTGAGTCCGCTGCGCCCGTGCGCCCGGACGCCGCGCCGGGCGAGCGCCCCGATCAGCGCCTCCCGTCGCCGCCCGTAGGCCGCGGACACATCCCGCACGTCGACGGCCCCCTCCTCCCAGAGCCGCGCCACGGCGCGCTGAGTGATCCGGCTGACCCAGCCGGGACCGAGGAGTTGCCGGCCGCGCACCCGGTCGACGGTGGCCGCGTCGCCGGTCAGCACGGCCAGGCGCAGGTCGGGCCCGTAGGCCTTGGCCGCCGAGCGCACCAGGGCCCAGTCCCGGGTGGCTCCCGCCAAGGGGTGCAGCGGCAGGTCGACGATGTGGTGGCCGTGGTCGTCCTCGATCAGCAGGGTGCCGGGGCAGTCGTGCAGCACCGCGCGGAGCTCGCGCGCGCGGGCGGCGCTCACGGCGGCGCCGGTGGGGTTCTGCGCCCGGTCGGTGACGACCAGGGCGCGGGCCCCGGCTGCCAGGGCGCGCCGCACCGCTCCGGGCAGCGGCCCCTCGTCGTCGACGCCGACCGGAGCGGTCCGCAGGCCGAGTGCCGGGATCAGGTCGAGCAGGCTGCCCCAGCCGGGGTCCTCCACGGCGACGGTGTCGCCGGCCCTCAGGTGGACCGCCAGGACCCGTTCGATGGCGTCCAGCGAGCCGGAGGTGACCGCCACGGGGCCGTCGGGTACGCCGTCGGCGTCCAGTCCGGCCCGTGCCAGGCGTGCCAGTTCGGGGTCCACCGCGGCTTCGCCGTACAGGACCGGATGCCGGTCGCCCTGGGCGGCGGCCGAGGCGAAGGCGGCACCGAGCGGTGGCAGCAGCGCCGGGTCGGGGTTGCCCGCCGACACGTCCCGTACTCCCTCACGGACCTCGACCGCGAGGTACTCGCGGCCCGTGGTGGCCGGCCTGGCGCGCACCCGACTGCCCCGGCGCCCGGCGGTCTCGATGACCCCGCGCTCGCGCAGGGTCCGGTAGGCCGCGGCGACGGTGTTCGGATTCACCCCGAGCGATACGGCCAACTCCCTCATGGGAGGCAGCGGTTGTCCCGGGCACAGCTCGCCGTCGGCCACGGCCCGTTCGACGTCGGCAGCGATATCCGCTGCACGCCGCCCCTGGATCCGATATTCTCCTAGCACAAAATCAATTATGCACTAGTGCAATGGAGAGCGCCATGCAGGGCACCGCCGAGCCGGCACCCCGGCCCGCCGCCTACACGCCCACCGACCGCACCGTCCCCACCCGCGCCCCCGACCGGGCCTCGTACGACGAGGAGCTGGTGCACGCGATACTCGACGAGGGCTGCGTCTGCCACCTCGGCTTCGTCCGCGACGGCGCACCGGTGGTGCTGCCCACGCTGTACGGCCGGGTCGGGCGGCGCCTGTACGTGCACGGGTCCACGGGCTCGCGACCGCTCCGCGCCGCCGGCCGGACCGACCCGGGCCTGCCGGTCTGCCTGACGGTCACTCATGTCGACGCGCTGGTGCTGGCCCGTTCGGCCTTCCACCACTCCGTCAACTACCGCTCGGTCGTGGTGCACGGCATCGCCCGCGCCGTGACGGACCCCGAGGAGAAGCGGGCGGCGCTGGACACCCTCGTCGACCATGTCGTGCCCGGCCGGGCGAACGACTCCCGGCCCGCGAACGGAAAGGAGCTGGCCGCGACCGCGGTGCTCCGACTCGACCTCGACGAGGTGTCCGCCAAGGCGCGCACGGGCGGCGTCAACGACGACCCGGAGGACCTGACCCTGCCGCACTGGGCCGGAGTCGTCCCGTTGCGCAAGGGCTACGACACCCCGGTGCCCGACGCCCGCCTGTCCCCCGGCACGCAGCCGCCCGACTACCTGGCCGCCCCCTGACTCCGACCCCGACACCACCGCACGCCCGCCCGGGCAGCGACGGGGTCCGCCCGGCACTCCCCCACGCGACACGGCATTTTGCCGGGCACGGCACTCCCCCGGGGGGAGTGGAGTACCCCGGGGGAGTGCCCCAGGTGCCGGCGCCCGACGCCGCTCCTCAAGGCGCGGACCTGTCGAGGCCGCGCCGGGCAGACCCTAGCCCGACGCGCCCCGGGCCGACAGCTCCCGCCCCGAGCCGCCGCCGGCCACCGGCTCGGTCACCGCACCTGCTGCCGGGGTGGAGGACTGGGCGACGAAGGCACCGGCCAGGACGACGGCACCACCGGCGACCTGCGGGGCCGAGAGGTGCTCTCCGAGCAGCACCCAGGCGAGCACGGTGGCCACGACCGCCTCCAGGCAGGCCACCACGCCGGCGACCTGCGGGGAGAGCCGGCGCACGGAGAGCACGCCGGTGACGTAGGCGGCGACCGTGGCGATCAGCACGATCCACGCCATCAGCACCCATGCCGCGACCGGCGCACCGTCCATCCGCGCGGTCCGCGCGAGCACCCGCCAGTCCAGGTTCCAGGGGCGGGCGACGACGGTCAGCACGACCGCGCCGACCAGCAGGCCGTAGGAGATGACGCCGAGCGGGTCGGGGGCGTCGCCGCCCGCACCGCCGCCGTGGTCCGACAACACGAAGTAGCCGACCTGGCAGCAGGCGGCGCCGAGCGCGAGCAGCAGCCCGAGAGCGTCGAAGCTCAGGCCCGCCCACACCTCGACCACACAGGCGAGCCCGCCGACGGCGAGCACCGCACCGAAGGCGGCGGCCGGGGTGACCGGCCGGCGCTGCACGAACCGCACCCAGGCCAGGAGCAGGGCGGGCGCGAGGTACTCGACGAGGAGCGCGACACCCACCGGGATGCGGGAGACCGCGGCGAAGTAGCAGGCCTGCACGCCGGACACGGCCAGGACGCCGAACCCGAGCAGCAGTGCGGGCCGGCGGAGCGGCAGCGCGCGGTGGCGCACCGCGAGCGGCAGCATGACCAGCGCGGCGCCGGCCACCCGCAGCCACACCACGTGCAGCGGGTCGAGACCCGCTTCGATCAGCGGCTTGGCCGCCACTCCGGAACCGCCGAAGGCGACCGCGGAGGCGAGCGCGAGTGAGAGTCCCGCACCCTTCGCCGGGCCGACCGGGCTGCTTGCAGACATGGGCACCGCGCCATGATGACAGGCGGCGACATGAGCGTCACCTCACTGGCACCTGTCGCGCCGAGGGAAGCCCCACCCCGGCACCCCGACCGGGCGCCGCCCCGTCCGCAGGGGTCCACCTCCGCTGGTGTCCACCTCCGCGGGTGTCCACCTCCGCGGGTGTCCACCTCCGCAGGGAGCATGCCTCCCGCACGCCTCCGCGCGGAGCGCGCCCCCACAGGGGGCGCGCACGGCCGCATCCTGCGCCCCGAAGGCAACCACAGCACCGGAGCGGCTCGTCCCACAGGAGCATGGAGCACGGGTGCTGGTTGGTGGAGTTACCGGCCGTGGACGGCAGACGGTACGTGTACCGGGTGTACGCGCCGCCCGGCGCGCTGCCGGCCGACCTGTTCTGGGAGGCGTGGCACTGCCACGACGAAAGCACCCTGCCGCGCGCCTGGGACGTGTTCGACGCGGCGGTGATACGGCGCGCCGGCTGAGCCGCCGGGCCCGGCGGACGGCGCCCCGCGGAGGGACCGCGGGGCGCCTCTCCATCCGCGTCCGGCTACGGATCAGTGCTCGTCGGCGAGGATCAGGTACAGCTTCTTGCGGGCCTCGTTGACGACGGTCAGGGCCTTCTCGCGCTGCTCCTTGCTACCGGTCTTCCAGACCTGCGCGAAGGCCTCCATCAGACCGAAGCCGGCCTGCCGGACGTCACTCAGGGCCTCCCAGTCGACGCCGCGGGACGCCTCTTCCCAGGGAGCGTCGGGCCCCTCGTCGGCGGCCGTGCGGCCCGCGTCGGTGAGCGAGAACAGCTTCTTGCCGCCCTCCGCCTCACTGACGATCAGCCCCTCGTCCTCCAGCAGTTGGAGGGTGGGGTACACCGAGCCGGGGCTGGGCTTCCACGCCCCGCCGCTGCGCTCGGCGATCTCCTGGATCATCTCGTAGCCGTGCATGGGCCGATCCTTCAGCAGGGCGAGGATCGACGCCCGCACATCACCCCGCCGGGCCCGGCCGCGCGGTCCGCCGCGCCCACGCGGCCCCCAGGGGCCGCCACCGAAACCCGGCCCGCCGAACACGGGGCCGTTGGGGCCGAAGGGACCGAAAGCCCCGCGCCGCCCGTCGAAGCCGCCCCGGTGACCGGCACCGTGGTGCCCACGCTCGAATCCATGGGTACGCATCACAACCACTCCATTCCATCATTGACCTGTCGCGACACCTCAACGATATATCGGAACAGTTCGCCTGACAAGACGCCGCTCCAAGGGGTTCGGTGGTCCTGGGCGGTCGGTGCGCGCATGACCGGCCGGCCGCGCGTGAACCGGCTCCACTCAGTCCCCCCTGGAATCGATCACCTCTAGGCTGGCGCGGTGGCTGATGAGCGGGAGCGGGTGCAGCCGTCGGGAGTGTGGGCCACAGCGGTGGGCGTGGCCCGGGTGCGGGCGCTGGAGTCGGAGCGGGAGAACGCGCTGTTCCGCGACCCGCTGGCACGGGCCTTCGCCACCGCCGGCGGCCTGTGGCCCCCGTCGCCGCCGATGCTCGACGACGAGGCCGCGCGCCGCCGCCGGCTGGCCGTGTCGTTCTCGATCGTCATCAGGACGCGGTTCCTCGACGACCTGTTGCAGCAGGCGTCCGCGTCCGGGGTCCGGCAGGTCGTGTTGCTCGGCGCCGGCATGGACAGCCGGGCCTTCCGGATGGACTGGCCCGAGGGCACCCGGCTGTTCGAGGTCGACACCGCCGCGCCACTCGACTTCAAGGCTTCGGTGCTGTGCCGGGAGCGGGCCGTCGCACGCTGCGAGCGGATCACCGTCGCGGTGGATCTGCGTGAGGACTGGCCCGGCGCGCTGGCCGCCGCAGGGCACGACCCGGCGGTACCGACCGCTTGGATCGCCGAAGGACTGCTGATCTATCTGCCCGAGGACGCGGTGGAACTGCTGCTGGCCCGGATCAGCGCGCACTCGGCGGCCGGCAGTCGGATGGGGCTGACTCTGGGCTCGCGCGGAGTGATAGAGCGCTTCGGCGCGGACGCCGTGCCGGGATCGGCGGCGTCCATGTGGGTCTCGGAGACGCCCGACGACCCGGTGGGCTGGCTGGCCGGGCACGGCTGGGAGGCCGAAAGCCACACCCTGCGCGAGCGCGCTGCCGCCTACGGCCGCCCGATCAGCACCCCGCCGCAGCGCGAGGAGCGGCCCGGCGGCCTGATCTCGGCGGTCCGCCGGTAGAGCGCCGCCGGGCGGTCAGGCCTCGGTGGCATTCGATCGGAGGTTCACCGTCACCAGACATGTCCGGATCGGAACTCGACCGATCCACCGAAGTCGGACGATCGCCTGTCCGTCTGGCCCATCGAAGTCCGGTCACCGCTGTCCAGCCTTGCCGGTAACCGGTGGCGTGCGGGCCAAAGACCAGTTCATCAGGGGCGGAGCGCTGCCGCTATCCTCCTGCGACTGATCTTTTGCCGAAGGAGACACCCGTGCGACGCCTCGGGATGACAACAGCCATAGCCGCTGCCGCGCTCACCGCGGGATGCGCTGCACCCGGTACCACGGCGCAGGCGCAGGCCTCCCAGGAGACGACCTCGGCGGCCTCGGCCGCAACACCGACCCCTACTGCCTCGGCCGCCACCGGCTCCGCTCCCGTGGCGACTCCGGTGAGCGATCGGAGCATCCCCGACGGATACGACGCCACACGCGACGCCGAGGCCGATATTCAGGCCGCACTCTCCAAGGCGGCCGAGGACCATCGCGAGGTTCTCATCGACTTCGGCGCGAACTGGTGCCCCGACTGCCGGGCGCTGGGCAAGATGTTCCGCTCGGCACAGGTGGAACCGCTGCTGGAGAAGAACTACGTCGTGGTCGCCGTCGACGTGGGCCAGTTCAACCACAACCTCGACCTCGCCGGACGTTACGTCGACCTGCGGACCAGTGGGATACCGGCCCTGGCGGTGCTGAAGCCGAGCGGTGTCCTGCGGACGGCGACCAACGACGGCAGCTTCTCCGACGCCCGCTCCATGGCACCGGGCCGGATCAGTGCGTTCCTGACCCGCTGGGCGCCTGCCGGAAACCCGTGAAGACCCCATCGCGATGCAGCCTCGCGGTCGGGGCCGCAGCGGCGCTCTTCTTGCTCGGCGGCTGCGCGCCAAGCCGGTCACCCGCGCCGACGGCGAAGGCCACGGCGAACGGGGTGACCGTCACGGTCACCCTCCTTCCGGCGTCCGACGGCCAGCGCCGCCTACGGGCGACCTTCAGCCCGCAGCAGGCCGGATTCCACATCTACAGCATCGACCTGCCGGCGCAGGGCGTCGACGGCCTGGGGGTCCCGACCAGGCTCTCCGTCGAGGGGGATCTCACCGCTGTGGGCAGGCCGACGGCGGACCGCTCGGTTCTCCACCTGCGGCCTGCCGGGCTCACCACCGAACTCCCCGTCTACCCGAACGGCCCGGTGACCTTCACGCTGCCGGTCCGCCAGACCGGATCCCACCGGGCCGATGTGATCGTCAGCTACGGAGCCTGCAGTGAAGGGCGCTGCCTCATCCCGGTCACCGGCGAAGTGATCCACCTGAGTCTCGGCTGATCCGCACTCGCCTCGTCCGCCGGGGTGCGGGACGCGGACGGGCCCCGGCCGCCACGTTAGGGACGCGGGGTCCGCACACCGGCCCGACCGACGACGGCAGTCGGTGGTCGGGCCCGGTCGCCCCGCGGGTATCCACCCCGAACGGCGGGCCCCGCTAGGATCGTCCGATCATGGGGGCTCACACGGGGAACGAGATGGTCGACGTCCCGCCCGGGCGGGTGGCACTGTCGGACCGGCGCACGCAGCGCAGGTGGTCGGTCGACCTCGCGCCCTACCGGCTCGCGGCCTTCCCGGTCACCCAGGCGTCGTACGCGCGGATCACCGGCCGCAGGCCGAGCACCGCCCACGGGGACCGGCTGCCCGTCGAGTGCGTCTCGTGGTGGGACGCGGTGCGTTTCTGCAACGCGCTGTCCCGACACGAGGGACTCACGCCCGCCTACCGTCCAACCGCCGACGACGAGGGCGTCGAGTGGGACGAGACCTCGGAGGGATACCGGTTGCCGAGCGAGGCCGAGTGGGAGCACGCCTGCCGTGCCGGCACGACCGGGCCGCGCCACGGGGAAATCGACGAGGTCGCCTGGTACCGCGGCAACTCGCGGGAGCGCATCCACGACGTGGGCGGCAAGAGCCCCAACGCGTGGGGGCTGCACGACATGCTCGGCAACGTCTGGGAGTGGTGCTGGGACGTCTACGACGCCGAGGTCTACGGCAGCTACCGGGTCCTGCGCGGCGGCGGATGGTTCGACGAGCACTGGAGCTGCCGGGCCTCCGTGCGGCGCCGGAGCCACCCGACCTTCCAGGTGGACGACGTGGGGTTCCGCGTCGCACGGTCCGGCGTCCGCTGACCTCACCCCACGAGGCGGCCCACGATGAAACGCGCTCCGCGCGACGCAGGCCCTCCGGAGGAGGGCGCCGCTGTTGGCACCGCGGGGCGGGTACCGGGCACCGTCCGATGCCCCCGTTCCGGCCGAGGGACTAGCGTCGGGGCATGCGCATCCGAATCGTCGACGCCTTCACCGACCGCCCCTTCGCCGGCAACCCGGCCGGGGTGCTCGTCCTCGACCGCTTCCCGGGGGACGACTGGCTGCAGTCGGTGGCGAGGGAGGTGAACCACGCGGAGACCGCCTTCACCCACCCGCTGCCACCGGGCGGCGAGGCGGACTGGGCGCTGCGGTGGTTCACCCCCACCGCCGAAGTGGCGCTGTGCGGCCACGCGACGCTCGCCGCGGCGCACGTCCTCACCACCACGGGCGACCACCGGGGCCCCGTTCGGTTCGCCACCCGCAGCGGCGTGCTGGTCGCCCGGCCGGACGAGGACGGCTCGATCACCCTGGACTTCCCCACCGCCCCGCTGACCGAGGTCGCGGTTCCGGAGGGCGTCGCCAGTGCCCTCGGAACCGAGCCGCGCGCCGCGTTCGACACCGGCCCGAACGTCGGGGACCTGCTGGTCGAACTCGCCGACGAGAAGACCGTGCGCGGCCTCACCCCCGACCACGGCGCGCTCGCCGCCTACTCGGAGCGCGGCATCATCGCCACCGCCCTGGCCGAGGACCCGGACGGCGACCACGACTTCGTCTCGCGCTGCTTCTTCCCGAACGTCGGCGTCGCCGAGGACCCCGTCACCGGCAGCGCCCACACCGCCCTGGCCCCCTACTGGTCGCGGCGGCTGGGACGCACCGAGCTCACCGGACTGCAGGCCTCGTCCCGCCCCGGCTTCGTCCGCACCGCACTGCGCGGCGAGCGCACCCTGCTCACCGGCCGGGCGGTCACCGTCATCGACGGCGTACTGCGAGCCGCGGAGACGGCTCGCCCGGAGGACGTCCCGCCTTCCTAGACGGCGTTCACCGCCCGCGGCTCGGCCTGCGGCAGTGGCGTGGTCCGTTGCGCTTCCCGTGTTCCGGAGCGTCAGCGGCCCGTTGTGGAATGCCCGGGCCGCGGCAACGGTGCGGTGCCACCCGCCTCGCACCGCTGACGCCGACGGGGACGAATCATGCACGCGGTGCGGACGGCCAACGGCACCCGAGCGTCCTGTCGGACCCTGCTGCGACGATCACACCATGACTCTCCCTGACGCCCTCGCCGGCCTGGACTCGCGCCCCTGGGCCTCCGTCTCGCACGCCTACGGTCCCGCCGAGGATCTGCCCGACCTGCTCCGCGCGCTCGCCGAGGGCGGCGGGGACGCCGAGGAGGCGATCTCCGAGCTGTACTCGTGCATCCTCCACCAGGGCACGGTGTACTCCGCCAGCGTGGAAGCCGTCCCGTACCTTGCCGGGATCGCCGCTGCCGGCCGGCCGGGTACGGCCGAAGTCCTCCACCTGCTCGGCGGGTTGGCCGAGAGCGATGACGAACGGGGGATAGCGCCGGGGGCCGTCCGGGCCGCCGTCGCAGACCAGATCCCGCTCCTGACGACGCTGCTGGCCCATGAGGACGTGGACGTCCGGCTGCTCACCGCCTGGACGCTCGGCCACACCCGCAGGTCCGGGGCCGGCTCGACGGCCGTGCGGAGCCGGTGGACGGCCGAGGCTGATCCCCGTGTCCGGGCCGAGCTGCTCGTCGCCCTCGGCCGGGTGGACCCCTCCGGCGCCGCCGTCGAGACCCGCGCGCTGCTCGGCGCGGACACGCCCGCGCCCCTGCGACTGGCCGCGCTCCTCGTCGCCCTGGCCACCGGGGAGCCGTGGACCGCCGCCCACCACGACGCCGTGCGCGACGTGCTGCCCGCCCGCACATGCGGCGTCGACCGGTACGGCATGCACTCACACGAGCCGCTGAACAGGATCGTCGACACCTTGCTGCGCCGTACGACGGAAGCGGACCGCGAGGCCGCCTTCTCCCTGCTGGACGCCGCCCTGCGGGACAGCCGCCCCGAAGTGCGGGCCGAGGGGCTCGCCGCGGCCGACCACGCCTGCCGCCTCTCCCGCAGAGCCCCCCGGCGACTCGTACCCGCCCTGGCACCACTCGCCGCCGAGTACCCGGCGTCAAGCCTGCTGGGCCGGCTCGGGCCGGCCGCAGCCGAGGCCGCTCCCGTCCTCGCCGAACTCGCCGTCCGGCCCGACGACGAGGCGGCCGACCAGGCGTTGGCCGTACTCGTCCGGGTCGCACCCCGGCAGGCCGCCCCGCTGCTGGCCCGGGACCTCGATCGGCGCCCCCGCGCGCTCGAAGCCGCAGCCGAATTCCTGGCCCCTGCCTTCCCCTTCGACCCGGCCCTGCTCGACGCCGTCCGTGCCCGCCTGGCCTTGGACGGGCTCGGCAACAACGAGACGGCCAACCTTGTCCACCTGCTGCGCCGGTGGGGCCCGCAGGCCGTCGCGGCGCTGCCCGAGCTGCACGCCGTGCTGCCTCGTTTCCCCTACGCGGCCAGCGCCGTCACCTCCGTGGCAGCCGGCGGCTCGCAGCACGAGCGCGAACGGTCCGGCGCGGTGCTGCGGGCCGCCGGCGGGTCGTTGATGGTGGCGCGGGCCCACCACGAGCTCACCGGCGAGACCGACGTCCTGCTCGACGCCGCCGCCCGGGCGCTCGCCGCCGGCCCGCGCGAGATCGCCGAGGCTGCCGGAGCCGCCGCCGCCCTGGGCGCGACTGCCGCCGGACTGCTCCCCGCCCTGCGGGCCGCCGTCAGCGAGGACGCCGAGCCGACCACCCCGCAACTGGACCGGGACACCGCGATCGCCCTCGCCCTGTGGCAGATCGACGGCGATGCCGCGGAGGCCGTGAGGATCCTGGCCTCCGTCCTGGACCGCACCAGTGGCGACCGGCGCCGGTACCGGTGGACCGTGGTCCGCGCCCTCCGGGCCGCGGCCCTCTTGGGCGCGGCTGCCAGGCCCCTGGTTCCCCGGCTGGAAGAACTGCTCGACGCCCCCGAAAAGGCCCCCGCCGCCGCCCTCGCCCTGCTCGCCGTCACCGGCCCGGACGGTGTCGACCTCGGTCGGCTCGCCGGGGCCGTCCTCGACTCCGCCGAGACCGGAGCGGACGTCGCGGGCGCCTGCGAGGCCCTCCGCACCCTCGGTGCCACCGCCCTGAGCGCCCGGCAGCGCCTGCGCGTAGCCGAACTGGCCGAGGGGGACCGGCGCATCGTCGACTCAGGCGTGGCGAACAGCATCATCCGCGAGGACGAGCGGTTGCGCGCCGTCCTGGCAGCCGTCTGATTCCGGGGCCGGGGCGGACGAGCGGTCGTTCGCCGCCCCGGGGCACCCCCGAGCCCACGGAGGAAGGGAAGGAGCGGGACGGCAGACCCGCCGTCCCGCTCCGGCCGGGCTCACGCGGTCGGCAGCCAGCCCACCTTGCCCGCGAGGAGCGCGTACCCCACGAAGGCCCCGATGTCGAGCAGGGAGTGCGCCACCACCAGCGGGCCGACCCTGCCCCAGCGGCGGTAGAGCAGTACGAAGACCACGCCCATCACCATGTTGCCGAGGAAACCGCCGATCCCCTGGTAGAGGTGGTACGAGCCGCGCAGCACGGCGCTGGCGACCAGTGCGGTGCCCGGCGACCAGCCCAGCTGACCGAGCCGGCGGAGCAGGTAGCCGACCACGACGACCTCTTCCAGGACGGCGTTCTGCACGGCCGAAAGGATCAGCACCGGGTACTTCCACCACACGTCGGGCAGCGCCTCGGGGACGACGGTCAGGTTGAAGCCGAGGCCTCGGGCGGCGAGGTAGAAGGCGATGCCGGTGCTGCCGATCACGGCCGCGATCGCGGCTCCCCGGCCGAGGTCGGGCCAGGGCCGGGTCCGGTCGAAGCCGATGCTGCGCAGGTTCGCGCCCTCTCGCAGCAGAAGGTGCGCGACGAGCGCGACCGGCACCAGCGCGCTGGCGATCCCGAACAGCTGCCAGGCCAGGTCCAGCCAGGGCCGGCCCGGCGCGGCCGAGGCGTTGAGGGTGGCGGCCTGGTCCTTCAGTCCCCCGGGTTTGGTGACCGAGCCGACGAAGCTGATGAGGGCGGACACCCCGCTCGCTCCGAGCGAGAGGCCCAGGACGAGCAGCGTCTCGTCCCGGAGGAACCGTCGCGAGAGCCGTTGCTGAGGAAGGGAATCGGCCACCGGCTCTGCCTCCACGTGCGCGCCGAGGGCGCGCCCCTGCGCCTGGGGCGGCCGGATGCGGCGCGCCGGGCGGGTCGGGAGCGGCCCACTGTCATGGGAGGTCACAGCTTGCCTGATGGACTCGGCTCCCTTTCCGGCGGCCCCTGCTCCCGCGCGTCGGCCCGGCCCGGCACCGCGTACTCCGCCCCGCCGGCGCCCACCCCACCGGCCCACCGCCGCATACCCCGACACTCCGGCGCGCACCCCACGAGCCCAATACCGCGTGCCCCGGCCCGGCGCCGCGTGCTCCGGTAGCCGCCACGGCCCACCGGCGCCCTCGGGGCGGGCACGGCACGGGCCGAGCGCGGCGCAGCGCCGGGCGCCGGACGGGCGGCGGCACCGGGCTCAGCCCAGCGGCACCGGCTCCGGCAACCCCACCGGCCAGCTGTGCACCGGTTCCCCGAGGTGCATCAGCTCGCAGTAGCGGCGGGTCGTCGCGGCCAGTGCGGCCTCCCGGGACAGCCCCGCCTCGCGCGCCCGGTGGAAGGTCGCGGACTGCCAGGACGCGCCGTTGGCCCGGCGCCGGCAGCGCTCCTCGATGACGCCCAGGTACAGGTCGCGGTCCGCCGCCTCGACGCCCCACGCGTCCAGCCCCGCCTCGGCGAGCGGCAGCAGCTCGTCCCGGACCAGGTTCACCGCGTCGACCTCGCCGGTGCCGCCCAGCCGGCCTCGCCGCGGCCACTCGAGCCGCGCGTCGATGCCGTACCGGCAGGCGGTGTCGAAGTTGGCGGCGGCGGCCTCGAACGGCATCCGGGTCCACACCGGCCTGGCGTCCTCGGCCAGGGCCCGGACCACGCCGTAGTAGAAGGCGGTGTTGGCGATCACGTCGGTGACGGTGGGGCCGGCGGGCAGCACGCGGTTCTCCACCCGGAGGTGCGGGACGCCGTCGGCGATGCCGTACACGGGGCGGTTCCAGCGGTAGATGGTGCCGTTGTGCAGGACGAGCTCGCCGAGCCGCGGAACGCCGCCCGCCTCCAGTACCGCCAGCGGGTCCTCGTCGTCGCAGATCGGCAGCAGCGCGGGGAAGTAGCGGAGGTTCTCCTCGAAGAGGTCGCGGGCGGAGGAGATCCACCGCTCCCCGAACCAGGTGCGCGGTCGGACCCCCTGGGCCTGCAGTTCGGGCGGACGGGTGTCGGTGGACTGCTGGAACAGCGGGGGCCGGGACTCGCGCCACAGCTCCCGGCCGAACAGGAAGGGCGAGTTGGCGCCGACGGCGACCTGTACCGCGGCCACGGCCTGGGCGGCGTTCCACACGTCGGCGAAGCGGGCCGGGGTGACCTGGAGGTGGAGTTGTACGGAGGTGCAGGCCGCTTCGGGGGCGATGGACCTGGCGGTGCAGGTCAGCCTCTCGACCCCGGCGATGTCGAGCCTGAAGTCCTCTCCGCGGGCGGCGACGATCTGGTCGTTGAGCAGGGTGTAGCGGTCCGCGTCGGAGAGGTTGGAGGAGACCAGGTCGTCCCGGTCGAGCGTGGGCAGGATACCGATCATCGCGATCCCGGCGTCCAGTTCCCCCGCTTTCCGGTCGGCATAGGCCAGGGACGTGCGCAGTTCCTCGGCCAGCCGGTCGAAAACCCGGCCGCCGAGCCGGTGCGGCGCAATGTTGACCTCCAGATTGAACATGGCCAGCTCGGTCTGGAAGTCGCGGCTCGCGATGCGCTCGAGTACTTGCGCATTCAGCATTCTCGGCTGCCCGTCGCGACCGACGAGATTCAATTCGATCTCCAGCCCCATCAGGTTCCTGGGACGGTCGAAGCGCTGCCGGTCCAGGAGCAGCTCCAGCCCCGTCAGACACTGCCGCAGTTTCTGACGGTAGCGCTGGCGATCGGACAGGTCGAACGCGCCTGCCGCGACCTTCTCGCCCATCGAAGCGTCCCTCCTGGTTCGGGCAGCAGGCCCTTCCCGGCCGCCGGTGTGCTGGTGCACGTGGGATGATGCCCCGCTGAAGCGATCGATAACGTCCCACGCGGGGGCGCCACCGGCTACGCTGTAGCGAGGAGTCCGGCGGCACATTCACGCGGCATGAAGCGCCGTGGGGTTTCCGGTCCGGGGATCTCGTGAAAAGCGCCGACGCGAATAAGCCGACCGTAGCCACGTCATATCACGAGGTCATCACTGCGGGCCCGGTTCGAAACCAGGATGATTACCGCGTATCGTCGACGTGATGCACTCTTGCCGAGAGCCCGGGAAACAGCTAGCGGAAACACAGTCTGAACATGTGTCGTATAAACTCCGTGGACCAGACAGAAGGTGGCCGCCCGCGGTCGGAAGCCTGTCGCCCGTATGACGGACGGCGGGCCCTACGTGCACCCACCGGTCTCGGACCCGGACCCCGCCTTTCTGGTCTCGCGAGCTGACAGCGTCGTCCGCCCACGCCCCGCCCTCGCGCCACCGTGCCTGTCGATTGAGAGGCGACCCACCATGCCGCTGCACGTCCCTTCGGCTCCCGCCCCAGCCCTGCGCTCCGTCCTCACGGCACTCGGTTCCCCCACCGCGGTCAGCGAGGCACCCACTCCCTCCCTGCGGGCGGCCCAGCAGCCGGCGGGCCCCGAACTGCCCCTGCCGGTGCACGTCCTGGACAAGATCACACCGCAGGGTGCTCTCTCCACCCGACTGACCGGATGGCGCTTCCTGATCCGCTGCGGCGATCACGCGGTCGCGGCCGCCGAGAGCCGGCTCACTCCCGACGGCTGGGCCTTCTCCCACTTCTTCGAGGGCCCTTACGTCGCCTCCACCGAGCGCGCACTGCGCCAGGCGGAGTCCGTGACGCAGCCGTACCAGCCCCGCCTGCTGTCCGTGCCCAGCCTGTACATGTTCACCCTGTGGTTGCACGGCGACTTCGCGGCGGACACCGCCTCCGGCCACCCCGCCGCGGGTGACCTGCTGGTGCCGCTGGCGCCGGCACCGCCCGGGATCGCGGCCCACCGGCCGCACGCGGTGGCCGAGCTCCTCCCGGTACTCACCCATCGAGTGCCCCCCGCTCCGCTGCTCGGCTCGTCCGCCTGACGCGCCGCACCCGCCCCTTCGCACCCCGCAGCCGGATCGCCGGCCGCGGGGTGCGACGTTTCCGCAGCACTCTCCGTGCGCTCATCCGAGCAGACCCTCCGCCGGCAGTGCGCGAGGACATCGGCCGGCGACCGAGTGCTACCGCCAACCACCCCAAGTGACAGCACAGTTGGCATGAACCGCCCAGCCGGGTGACAGGTCATGAACCGTTGCATAGCGGTGCGGCGAAATCCCTGCGGATCGACGCCCGGAGGGGAACACTGGGTCCCGACCGAGTCTGTCATCACGGGGGCGGCCATGAACGACGCTTCACACCGCGGAAAACACACCACCATCTCACCGACCACGACCGAGCGAGAGACCCCACCCATGTGCCAGCACCAG
Source organism: Streptomyces sp. MS06 (assembly GCF_047200655.1). Lineage (NCBI taxonomy): Bacteria > Bacillati > Actinomycetota > Actinomycetes > Kitasatosporales > Streptomycetaceae > Streptomyces > Streptomyces sp. MS06. The sequence goes on along the minus strand of NZ_JBJZOJ010000025.1, from coordinate 18,857 downwards.
CCACCGTGCCCGACCGCCGAATCCGCCGACCGGGAGTCCGCGCGCCTCCTGGCGCACCATCCGGAGCAGGGCTGGAGCCTGCTGTGCAACGGCGTGCTCCTCTTCGAGGACACCGGCGAGCTGCTGCCGAACGGCCAGATCATCGCCCCGCACCGCCCGCTGGACGCCAGCCGGGTGGCGACGGCCGCCTGATCTCCACCGGGCGGCCGCGGTGCCGCCCGGACCGCCGGGGGCCGGCCGCAGCCGCTGAACCGCGGTCCGAGCGCGTGGCCCGTCCGGTACAGGTGCAGGACGTTCCGGGCTGCGTTGCGGCCGGCGTTGCCCGACCAGCCGCAGTCCGGGTTCCTGCACACGAACACAGCCTGGGATTCCCGACTGCCGGGCGTAGTAAAACCGCACGCCGAGCCGCGCCGGGGGCGGGGACCTCGACCAAGGTGCCGCCGCGTTGGGCGGTCTCGTACGTCAGCACGGTGACCGTCCGGCCCCACGCCTCTCCCGTTGATGGAGCGGTTCGGCCCGGAATGGTGAGTGCTCCGACCACGACCGTGCCGTAGGTGCGGGCGATGGCGGTGCTGCTCCTGTGCTGCCGGTCCAGGGCCCGGCGCTTGCTTCGCCCGGAGTCCTGCGATCCGGTCGTAGGTGCGCTGACGGGTCCGGCGGCTCCGGCCGCCCGCCGCCGCCCTATCGTGACCGGCATGCAGTCCTACACGATCGGCCAGGCAGCGCGACTGCTCGGCGTGAGCCCCGACACCGCGCGCCGCTGGGCGGACGCCGGCCGGATGGCGACCCACCGCGACGAGAGCGGACGGCGACTGATCGACGGGAGGGCGCTCGCGGCGTTCTCCGTCGAAATGGCCGGAACCGGCAGCGGAGAGGAGGAGGTACCGCGGACCTCGGTCCGCAACGCCTTCCCCGGCATCGTCACCGCGATCAAACTCGGCGACGTCGCCGCCCAGGTCGAGATCCAGGCCGGCCCGCACCGGCTGGTCTCCCTGCTGACCCGGGAGGCGGTCGAGGAGCTGGGCCTGGAGGTAGGCATGGAGGCCACCGCCCGCGTCAAATCGACAAACGTGCACATCGACAAGGGATGAGGGAGGACGCCGCTCCCGTGCTCGCGCAGGCCGGTCGGGACCCGGCTCCGCTTCCCGAGCGGAGCGCTCGCGACGCACCGGCGGGGCGGCGCACTCGGAACGCACGACCGCTCCGGTGGGCCGCGACCCGGGCGCCACCGCTCTCCGCCGCACCGCCGGACAGCCACCGCGCTTCGGAAGCCCGGGCGACTGCCGACCCTGCCCGCGGGGGAACCGTGCCCCCGCACCCCGGACCGCCGCCCTCTGTAGCAACGCACATGCAAGCCGGCCAGAGTTCATGGATGGCTTATGCGATGCCACAGGGGATTTCCTGCTGGCAGGTGCGGCATTATGATCGGCGCAAGGGGGGCCGTTGCGCCCACCGCCGGACCGTTCAGGGAGCAATCGTGACGACCCGTACCGCCCGCCGGGCCCTTCCGCTGGCCAGCGCCACGGCCGCCGCCCTGCTGTCGCTCAGCGCCTGCGGGTCCTCCTCGGCGGGCTCCCCCGCCGGATCGGGCGGCTCCGGCGCCGCGTCCTCCCGGCTCTCGGGAACGGTCACGGTCTTCGCGGCCGCCTCGCTGAAGGAGAGCTTCACGACGCTGGGCAAGGAGTTCGAGAAGGCCCACCCCGGTACCGAGGTCACTCTCAACTTCAACGGCAGCGACTCCCTCGCCGCCGGCATCACCGGTGGGGCCCCCGCCGACGTCTTCGCCTCGGCGAGCGACCGCACGATGGCGACGGTCACCGGGCACGGGGACGCGGCCGGCGCACCCACCGCCTTCGCCCGCAACCGGCTGGAGATCGCCACCCTGCCGGGCAACCCCGACGGCATCACCGGCCTGAGGGATCTGACCGCGTCCGGGCTGAAGGTCGTACTGTGCGACCGGAACGTGCCGTGCGGTGCCGCCGCCCGGAAGGTGCTGGACGCCGGCGGCGTGGAACTCACCCCCGCTTCCTACGAGCGGGACGTCAAGAGCGCCCTCACCAAGGTCGTACTCAAGGAGGCGGACGCCGCCCTGGTCTACCGGACCGACGTCCGGGCGGCGGGCGACAAGGTCGACGGAGTGGACTTCCCGGAATCGGCCGAGGCCGTCAACGAGTACCCGATCACCCTGCTCAAGGACGCGCCGAACCCCGATGCGGCCAAGGCCTTCATCGACCTGGTGAAGTCCGCCGCGGGCCAGCAGGTGCTCGCCGCGTCGGGGTTCTCCAAGCCATGACCGCGCGCCGTACCTCCCCCGCGGCGCCCGCCCCCGACGCCCGCCGCGGCATGGCGCACCGCCCCCGCCGCCTCCGTCCGGGCGTTCCCCTGCCGCTGCTGCTGCCCGCACTGGTGGGCCTGGCGTTCCTGGCGCTGCCGCTGGCCGCGCTTCTGATCCGGGCCCCGTGGAGCGGTCTGGCCGAACAGCTCACCAGCCCCGGGGTCTGGCAGGCGCTGCGGCTCTCCCTGGTCTCCGCGACCTCGGCCACGGCGCTGAGCCTGCTGCTCGGCGTGCCACTGGCCTGGCTGCTGGCCCGCACCGAGTTCCGCGGCCGGGGCCTGGTGCGGGCGCTGGTGACCCTGCCGCTGGTGCTGCCGCCGGTGGTGGGCGGCGTGGCCCTGCTCCTCGCGCTCGGCCGCAACGGAGTGGTCGGCCGTTGGCTCGACGCCTGGTTCGGCGTCACCCTGCCGTTCACCACCGCCGGCGTGGTCCTCGCGGAGACCTTCGTGGCGATGCCGTTCCTGGTGATCAGCGTCGAGGGCACACTGCGTGCCGCCGACCGGCGCTACGAGGAGGCCGCGCAGACCCTCGGCGCCTCGCGCTTCACCGCGTTCCGTCGGGTGACCCTGCCGCTGATAGCGCCGGGAATCGCAGCCGGCGCCGTCCTGTCCTGGGCCCGGGCACTCGGCGAGTTCGGGGCCACGATCACGTTCGCGGGGAACTTCCCCGGCCGTACCCAGACCATGCCGCTGGCGGTGTACCTCGCCCTGCAGAACGACCCGGCCGCGGCCGTCGCCCTCAGTTTGACACTGCTGGCCGTGTCGGTCGCGGTGCTCGCGGGACTGCGGGACCGCTGGCTGACACCTTCCTGACCCCGCCGCGCCCCGCCGCCCGGCCTTCCTCCAGGGACGATGCCCTCATGACCGAACCTGACGACGCCGCCGCCTCCCGCACCGCCGGCGCGGCGCGGGAGGAGGGGCTGGACGCCCGCCTCGTCGTCGACCGCGACGCGTTCCGCCTGGACGTCGCGCTGGCCGCGGCGCCCGGAGAGGTTCTCGCCCTCCTCGGACCGAACGGCGCGGGCAAGACCACCGCCCTGCGGGCGCTCGCCGGCCTCGTCCCTCTGACCGCCGGCCACCTGCGCCTGGACGGGGCCGCCCTGGACGGCACACCCCCGGAGTCCCGGCCGGTGGGCGTCGTCTTCCAGGACTACCTGCTGTTCCCGCACCTGACGGCCCTGGACAACGTCGCCTTCGGACCGCGCTGCCGGGGCGCCGGCAAGGCGCGGGCGCGGGCCGCGGCCGGCCGGTGGCTGGAGCGCATGGGGCTGGCCGACCAGGCGGACGCCAAGCCCCGGCGCCTGTCCGGCGGTCAGGCCCAGCGGGTCGCGCTCGCCCGTGCCCTGGCCATCCGCCCCCGCCTGCTGCTGCTGGACGAACCGCTGTCGGCGCTGGACGCGCGCACCCGGCTGGAGGTCCGGGCCGGGCTCCGCCGCCACCTGGCCGACTTCGAGGCCGTCGCCGTCCTGGTCACCCACGATCCGCTGGACGCCATGGTGCTCGCCGACCGGCTCGTGGTGGTGGAGGACGGCCGCGTGGTCCAGGAGGGCTCCCCGTCGGCCATCGCCCGCCGGCCGCGCACCGACTACATCGCCCAGCTCGTCGGACTGAACCTCTACCGGGGCCGGGCCGAGGGCCACACCGTCCGGCTCGGCACGGGCGCCGTCATCACCACCACGGAGGACCTGTCCGGGCCGGTGTTCGTCGCCTTTCCGCCCGGCGCGGTCACCCTCCACCGCGACCGGCCCACCGGATCCAGCGCACGCAACCTGTGGCGCTGCGAGGTGAACGGGCTGGAGCCCCACGGGGACCAGGTTCGCGCCGACCTGAGGGGCGAGCTGCCGCTGACCGCGGACCTGACCGCGGTCGCCGCGGCCGAACTGGATCTCCACCCGGGGGCACCGGTGTGGGCGACGGTGAAGGCGACGCAGACGCACGCCTACCCGGACTGACGCCTCCGCGGCTACGGGGACGGCGCACCGCGCTCCGCGGGCCGGTGCGCACGGCAACGGACGGTGGGAGGGGGCGGGCCGCCCGCGCCGTGCCGAGCCCCCGGGTCGGGGCGAAGCACGGCATCGGGCAGCCGTCCGGTGGGCGGTGAACGCCGCGCCGGTGGGTAGCCGCCGGGCGGGCGTCCGCTGCTCGACCGAGGCCGCGACCGCGACCGCGAGGCCAACGGCGACGGCAACGGCGACGGCCGGACATGCGTCGGGGCCCGGCCGACGGTGCGGCCGGGCCCCGACGTGTGCGCGGTCAGTCCTCGTAGGCGTCCAGCGGCGGGCAGGCGCAGACCAGGTTCCGGTCCCCGAACGCCTGGTCGATACGGCGCACCGGGGGCCAGTACTTGTCGGCGGCCGACACCCCGGCCGGGAAGACGGCCTCCTCGCGGCTGTAGGCGTGGTCCCAGTCGCCGCCCAGCAGTCGCGTGGTGTGCGGGGCGTTGCGCAGCGGGTTGTCGTCCGCGGGCCACGCACCGGAGGCGACCTTCTCGATCTCCGCACGGATGGCGATCATCGCCTCGCAGAACCGGTCCAGCTCGGCCAGGTCCTCGGATTCGGTCGGCTCGATCATCAGCGTGCCGGCCACCGGGAAGGACATCGTCGGCGCGTGGAAGCCGTAGTCGATGAGCCGCTTCGCCACGTCGTCGACGCTCACCCCGGTCGCCTTGGTCAGCGGGCGAAGGTCGATGATGCACTCGTGCGCGACGAGCCCGCCCGGGCCGGTGTAGAGCACCGGGAAGTGCGGCTCCAGACGCTTGGCGACGTAGTTGGCGGACAGCACGGCCACCTGTGTGGCGCGCTTCAGCCCCTCGCCGCCCATCAGCCGGACGTAGGCCCAGGAGATGGGCAGGATGCCCGCGCTGCCCCAGGGCGCCGCGGAGATCGGGCCGACGCCCGTCTCGGGCCCCGCGGCGGGCTGCAGCGGGTGGTTGGGCAGGTAGGGCGCCAGGTGGGCGCGCACGCCCACCGGGCCGACGCCCGGGCCGCCGCCGCCGTGCGGGATGCAGAACGTCTTGTGCAGGTTCAGGTGGGAGACGTCCCCGCCGAAGTGGCCCGGCTTGGCGAGGCCGACGAGCGCGTTGAGGTTGGCGCCGTCGACGTACACCTGGCCGCCCGCCTCGTGGACCTGCGCGCAGATGTCGGCGACGTGCTCCTCGAACACGCCGTGCGTGGACGGGTAGGTGATCATCAGCACGGCCAGTTCGTCGCGGTGCTGCTCGATCCTCGCCCGCAGGTCCTCGACGTCGATCTCGCCGTCCCCGGCGGTCTTCACGACGACGACCTTCATCCCGGCCATGACGGCGCTGGCCGCGTTGGTGCCGTGTGCGGAGGACGGGATGAGGCAGACGGTGCGCTGCTCGTCGCCGTTCGCACGGTGGTAGCCGCGCACGGCCAGCAGCCCGGCCAGCTCGCCCTGCGAGCCGGCGTTCGGCTGGAGCGAGACCCTGTCGTACCCGGTGACCTCGGCGAGGCGCTCCTCCAGCTCGCGGATGAGCGTGAGGTAGCCCTCCGCCTGCTCGGCCGGTGCGAAGGGGTGCAGCTGCCCGAACTCGGGCCAGGTGACCGGCTCCATCTCGGTGGTCGCGTTGAGCTTCATGGTGCAGGAGCCCAGCGGGATCATGCCCCGGTCGAGCGCGTAGTCGCGGTCGGCCAGGGTGCGCAGGTAGCGCAGCATCGCCGTCTCGGAGCGGTGCTGGTGGAAGACGGGGTGCGCCAGGTAGTCGTCGGAGCGCAGCAGCGGCTGCGGCAGCGCGTCCCCGGTGGCGGCGTCCAGCGCGTCGATGTCGCCCTCGGTTCCGAAGGCGGCCCAGACGGCGGCCAGGTTCGCGCGGGTGGTCGTCTCGTCGCAGGCGATGGATACCAGGTCGGCGTCGACGAGGCGCAGGTTGACCCCGTTGCCGCGGGCGGCGGCCACGATCTCGGCGGCCTTCCCGGGCACCCGCACGGTCAACGTGTCGAAGAACGACCGGTGGACGATCTCGGCTCCGCCGTCGGCGAGTCCCGCGGCGAGGATCGAGGCGTAGCGGTGGGTGCGCCGGGCGATCGTCCGCAGTCCGTCGGGGCCGTGGTAGACGGCGTACATCCCGGCCATCACGGCGAGCAGCACCTGCGCGGTGCAGATGTTGCTGGTGGCCTTCTCGCGGCGGATGTGCTGCTCGCGGGTCTGCAGCGCCAGCCGGTACGCCTTGTGCCCGTCCGCGTCCAGGGACACGCCCACGAGCCGCCCGGGCAGGCTGCGGGCGAACTTCTCCTGCACGGCCATGTAGCCGGCGTGCGGACCGCCGAAGCCCATCGGCACACCGAACCGCTGGGTGGTGCCGACCGCGATGTCCGCGCCGAGCTCGCCGGGCGAGGTCAGCAGGGTCAGCGCAAGCAGGTCGGCGGCGACGGTGACCAAGGCGCCCAGCGCGTGGGCCTGCTCGATGACGGGCCTGATGTCGCGCACCGCGCCGGAGGCGCCCGGGTACTGGATCAGCACGCCGTTGATCTCGCGCTCGGCGGTCTCCGCCGGGATGCCGTCGGACAGGTCGGCGACGACGATCTCGACGCCGGTCGGCTCCGCGCGGGTCCGGAGCACCGCGAGGGTCTGCGGCAGTGCGTCCGCGTCCACCAGGAAGACGCCCTTCTTGTTCCGGCCCATGCGCCGGGACAGGGCCATGGCCTCGGCTGCCGCGGTCCCCTCGTCGAGGAGGGAGGCTCCGGAGGTGGGCAGGCCGGTCAGGTCGGCGACCATGGTCTGGAAGTTCAGCAGGGCTTCGAGGCGGCCCTGGGAGATCTCCGGCTGGTACGGCGTGTACGCCGTGTACCAGGCCGGGTTCTCCATGACGTTGCGCAGGATGACGGGCGGGGTGAAGGTGCCGTGGTAACCGAGCCCGATCATCGGGTCGAGCACCTGGTTGCGGTCGGCGAGGGAGCGCAGCTCGGCCAGCACCTCCGGTTCGGTGCGGGCTCCCGGCAGATCGAGCGCGTCGGCGTTCTTGATCACATCCGGTACGGCGGCGGTGGTGAGCTCGTCCAGCGAGCCGTAGCCGACCTGCGCGAGCATCTTGGCCCGCGCCTCGTGGTCGGGGCCGATGTGGCGCCGCTCGAAGGGAGTGCCCTGTTCGAGCTCGGAGAGCGGAGTGCGATGGGCGGTCATTGCGGAGGCCTCCTGGTCTGACGCGACCTTCGAGGAGCACCACGGCACGGGTGCCCCGACGGCCTCCCCCTCTGTCATCTCAACCTGAGAGCTTCACCGGGCCGCCTCGGGGCGGCCGGTTTTCACCGTCGGTGAGAGCGGAAGCCGTCGACACCCGCCCTGCTTTCCAGAGTGACCTCGTCCGTGCGGTACGTGAGCCTGAGAGATTCCGGGGAGGATTTGCTCCTTCGGCGCCTCCGGTGGTGGACGGAGGACTCTCCCGCACGGGGTCAGCAGCCGCTTGCCAGCCTACCAGCGAGGCCCGTGGCCGGTTCCTCGAGTGGCCGCGGCACGCATTGTGCTCTTTCGTAGTGCTTACGGATGAGTTGCGACCTCATGGAGGGACCGTGCAGACCGACATCGATCCGCGCAACCTGATCGGCCGCAAGGCGTTCGACCGCGACGGCACCAAGATCGGCACCGTCGACGAGGTGTACCTCGACGACGCGACCGGTGTGCCGGAGTGGGCCGCCATACGGACCGGCCTCTTCTCCCGGGACGCCTTCGTCCCGCTGGAGCCGAGCGAGCTGGTCGAGGGCACCCTGCACATCCCGTTCGAACGCGCGCTGATCAAGGACGCCCCCGACTTCGGTGTGGGCCGCCACCTCTCGCCGGAGCAGGAGCTCCAGCTCTACCACCACTACGGCCTCGACGTGGCTCCGCCCCCGTCCCTCCCGGACCGCGACTTCGGCCGGCTGGCGGGCACGGACGAGACCTGAACGGCCCCGCCCCGCACTCTCCTCCCCGGCATCCCCCGATCGCCGCCCTCCCGGTCCCGCCCTCCCCCGCCCCGGCCCCACCGGCCCGGCCCTCCCCCGCCCCCTGCAGCTCCCGTCCGGCGCTCCGGGTTCCGCTCCCCCCCGGTACGCCTCCGCGCGCGCCGCACGCTCCAGCGGGCCGCCTGCCTCCCCGGGCGCGCGGGCCGTGTCACGCGGGCGTCGGCGGTCTCGGCGCCGCTGCCGGGCCCGGACCGGCCCCCGCCCGCCGCGGCACGTCCCCGGCCTCCGGGTCGGCCCCCCGCTGCACCAGCGGCAGCGGCTGCGCCGGCTCCAGCGCCGGATCGTCCACCCGGAAGGTGCGTACCCGCCCGGGCGCCGAGTCGGGGGTCTCGAACCGCACCGTGACCCGCCCGAGGCCGCTGCCCTGCACCCAGCCGTGCCCGTGGAGGGCGTGCCGGACGTCGCGGCCGGGCCGCCAGCGCCATTCGGCGGGTTCGGCCTCGTCCGGGGCCGGTGCGGCCTCGGCCTCCTCCTCCGCCTGCTCCGTACGCTCCCCCGCGGCCTGGGCGAAGAGGTCCTCCTGGGTGTAGTCGGCGAGGCCGCTCACCCCCACTCCCAGCAGCCGCACCCCGCCCGTGGTGTCCAGTGGGTCGAGCAGCCGCGCCGCCGCCTCCCGCACCACCGCCGGATCGTCCGTCGGCCCGCGCAGCGTCTCCGACCGGGTGAGTGTCGAGAAGTCGTAGCGCCGCACCTTCAGCACGATCGTCCGGCCGGACAGACCCGCGGCGCGCAGCCGGTGGACGCAGCGGTCGGCCAGCCGCCGCACCTCCATCCCGATCCGGAGCCGGTCGTGGATGTCCACGTCGTAGGTGTCCTCGACCGACACCGACTTCGTCTCCCGCTCGGCGACCACCGGGCGGTCGTCCCGCGCCAGCGCCATCGCGTACAGCCCGTGGCCGTGCGCCTTGCCCAGCAGCCGGACCAGTTCGTCCTCTCCGGCCTCGACGATCTCGTCGACGGTGGCGATCCCGGCTCTGCGCAGGTGGTCGCCGGTGGCCGGCCCGACGCCGGGCAGGGTCCGGACCGGCATCGGGCCCAGCAGGGCCCGCTCGCTGCCCGGCTCGATCAGGACGAGGCCGTCCGGTTTGGCCTGCTCGGAGCCGATCTTCGCGAGCATCTTGCAGGCCGCGAGGCCGACCGATCCGGTGAGCCCGGTGACGGCGCGGATGTCGGCGCGGAGCCTCTCGCCGGCCAGCCTGGCCGAGGCGCTGTCCCGGGCCGCTCCCGAGGCCTCCAGGTCCACGAAGGCCTCGTCCAGGCTCAGCGGCTCCACCAGCGGCGACAGCGCCCGCAGCAGCCCCATCACCTGCTCGCTGATCGACCGGTAGAAGTCGAAGCGCGGAGTGAGGTAGGCGGCGTGCGGCGCCAGTCGGCGGGCCTGCGCCGTGGGCATCGCCGAGTGGACGCCGAAGACCCGCGCCTCGTACGAGGCGGTGGCCACCACCCCGCGTGGTCCGAGACCGCCCACCACGACGGCCTTCCCGCGCAGGCTCGGCTTGGACGCCTGCTCCGCCGAGGCGAAGAAGGCATCCATGTCGAGATGCAGGATCGTGGGCGCGGTTCTCACACCTCCGATGCTGCACCACGCCACTGACATCGCCACTGACGTCGCACCCGGTGCCGCCGGGGGAACGCGGCGGGCTCTCTGCGGGCACCGCCGCAGGGTCGCGGAAACCGCTCAGACGGCCCGGTTCCGTCGGCGGGCCAGTTCGTCCGCTGGATTGTGCCCGACGAGGGTCTCCCCGGTGTCGATGCGCTCCCCGTGCAGTTGCGAGAGCGCGCTCTCCACGTCCCGCCACACCACTCCGACAGCGATCCCGAAGACGCCCTGTCCGCCCTGCAGCAGGGCGTGCACCTCGTCCGGCGAGGTGCACTCGTAGACGGTGGCGCCGTCGCTCATCAGCGTCATGCGCTCCAGATCGCGGAAGCCGCGTTCCCGCAGGTGCTGGACGGCGGTGCGGATGTTCTGCAGCGAGACCCCGGTGTCGAGGAACCGCTTGACGATCTTCAGGACGACGACGTCCCGGAAGCTGTACAGGCGCTGCGTCCCGGATCCGTAGGCGGGCCGGACACTGGGTTCGACGAGGCCGGTGCGGGCCCAGTAGTCGAGTTGCCTGTAGGTGATGCCGGCTGCCGCGCAGGCCGTCGGACCGCGGTAGCCGATCTGCTCGGACGTCATCGACGCCGCCCCTCCGCTGCTCGGCACGGCCGCCGGTCGCTGCGGAACGTGATCGGCCGTGCTGCTGTGAAGCGGAAACGGACCGCCCGCCCCGAAACCACGTCCGGGGGCACCCCCAGCCGTACCGCCGCCGCTGCTTCCCACGCCGACCTCCGTCCTTGACCTGCCTTCTCGACGGTAGGCAGTCACCATGGGTGCGTCAACGATCGCCACACTCGGCACGCCGGGTGATAATCACCCTGGGAGTGGTTTCCCGCACCCCACCGCGGGGAAAGGCTAGCGGAATGTGTCCGGAGGGGGTCGCAGGACTCTCTCATACCCTCGTGGCACTTGCCGGTATTTTGCGCGACGCGGCCGTCCGGCGGAACCGCCCGCCGGACCGTGCGTCGGCGGGTAGCAGGCGTGCCGCGCCTACTGGTTGCTGGTCCCGAAGTCCTCCGGAGAGATCTGGTCGAGGAACTCGCGGAACTTCTCCACCTCGTCCTCCTGCTCGTCCGGGATGGCGATGCCCGCGTCGTCGAGGACCGTGTCACTGCCGTAGATCGGCGTGCCGGTGCGCAGGGCCAGCGCTATGGCGTCGGACGGGCGGGCACTCACCTCGACTCCGCTGGCGAAGACCAGCTCCGCGTAGAAAACGCCCTCGCGCAGGTCCGTGATGCGCACTTCGGTCAGCTCCTGACCAACGGCCTCCAGCACGTCCTTGAAAAGGTCGTGGGTCAGCGGCCGCGCGGGGGCCATGCCCTGCTGAGCGAAGGCGATCGCCGTCGCCTCCCCCGGCCCGATCCAGATGGGGAGGTAGCGGTCGCCTCCCACTTCGCGCAGGAGCACGATCGGTTGGTTGGAGGGCATTTCGACCCGGACACCTACGACATCGAGCTCGTTCACACAGCAACCCTAGGCCGTGCCCGGGATGTTTGGGTAGTCGAGCCGGCAAGGCGTGGCCGATCACGCACCGCGAGGACCCCTTCCGTCAGGGCAACCGCACCCCGAGTGCCGTCTGCACCAGCGCCGAGTGGAGCCGCACCGCGAGATCCGCCAGTTCCCTCGCCCGGTCCTCCGCATGTGCCCTGGTCTGCGGGTTGCGGTGGCGCCGGAGCGGGGCCACCACCTGGTCCACCAGCCCGGCCTCCCGGTCGGCGGCAGCCTTCATCAACCGCAGGTGCCGCGGCTCGATCCCGAAGCGGCCCAGTTGCGCGACGAGCGAGGCGACAGTGGCCGACTCCGCGTCGTAGACGCCGTCCTCCAGGGGCGTGACGAGTCCGTACGACTCCCACTCCTGCAGCTCCTGCTCGCCGATCCCGGCGGCGTCCAGCAGCTCCTCGCGGCCGATTCTGGCCGCGGCCGGCGGCTCGCCGGATGTCTGCGCGGAGTCGCCCTCTCCCGGCCGGCCCAGCGGCGGAAGATGCACCGCCTCGCCGCGTTCCACGGCGTCGAGGTGCTCGCGGATCACCTTCAGCGGGAGGTAGTGGTCCCGCTGCATTCTCAGCACCCGAGCAAGGCGCTCCACGTCCTCGTCGCTGAACTTGCGGTAGCCGGAAGGGGTCCGCCGCGGCTCGATCAACCCCTCCGACTCCAGGAACCGGATCTTGGAGATGGTGACCTCGGGGAACTCGTCCCGCAGCGCGTTCAACACGGTACCGATGCTCATCAGGTCATTGTCCGCGGCGGCGGCGCCGTGATCGGCACCGCCGCTCGGTGTTCGAAGCATCAAACTTCCTTGGAGGGTGCTCCCGGACCGAGTCCGGGAGCGCTCAGTAAGCCCGCTGGCTCGCGTAGAAGACCAGCCGGTACTTGCCGATCTGCACCTCGTCCCCGTTGGACAGGGCGACCGAGTCGATCCGCTCCCGGTTGACGTACGTGCCGTTGAGGCTGCCCACGTCGGCCACGGTGAAGCTGCCGTCCGGTCCGCGACGGAACTCCACGTGCCGGCGGGAGACGGTGACGTCGTCCAGGAAGATGTCGCTCTGCGGGTGGCGCCCGGCCGTGGTCAGGTCGCTGTCCAGCAGGAAGCGGCTGCCCTGGTTCGGCCCGCGGCGCACCACCAGGAGCGCCGAGCCCAGCGGGAGCGCGTCCACGGCCGCCTGCGCCTCGGACGACAGCGCCGGGACGGCCGTCTGGCCGGTGGCCTCCGCGTCATAGGCCTCGATGCCGGAGATGGAGATCGTCGAGGTGGTCTCCGACGGGCGCTCCGCGGCGGCCCCGGCCCGGAGCGGAGCACCGCAGTGGGAGCAGAAGCGGCTGTTCTCCGCGTTGCGGTTACCGCACCTCGTACACACCAGGGCCGACATGGACGGATCCTCCTGCCGCGGCTGCCCCGCCGGCGCATTGGACGCGTACGGGGCATCCGTACCCGAGGTCGACGGTTGTCCGAAACCTATGCCGCCCGCCTGGGCAGGGTCAACCGACGGCGCGCCCGGCGCCCGGGACGCGTCACCGCCCGGACCAGCCACCTGGTCCCGGAACAGCGGCCGCCGTCCCTCGGCATCGGGCTGTGCGCGATGCCGGGCGGTCGCGTTGTCGCCGCCCTCTCGCGTGCTCTTGCCGAACAACTTCCCAAACAACTTCACGGGCGATTCCCCTTGACCGAAACAGACCCGCCCGTGGGGCAGGACGAACCCTGACTGAACACACCGGTCGACCCGGACATCTTCACAACGTCCGTATCCACCAGACAGTTTCCACCACGCACCACCGGTTCGGTGCGCCGACCCCCCGCAACGTCATGCCCTCGCCCGATGCCTGCCATGCACCGCCGCTTCACCGGGAGGACGACCGAGCGTAGTCAGGCCGCTTCGCCGCTCGCAAGGCGTCCACGACGATCTTGTCCGACCGCTCGATGACCACCGTGGCCTGCTCCTTTTCCAGAGTCTGCACCACGCCTCCCGGGATGTTCAGCGCCGGATCCAGGTCCTGCGGCTTGCCGATGACCTGAAAACGATAGGGAGCGGTGATCTTGTTCCCGTCGATGCTGACGCTCTTGCCGGAATCCGTCAGATAGGTGTCGGCGACCACCCTCACCCCGTTCACCTGGATCGCCTCCGCTCCGGCGGCACGCAGTTCCTGGATCGCGTCCAGCAGCATGTCCGCCTCGACCGTCCCCTTCGTGTCGTCGATGGTCATCGTGATGCCGGGGCCCCGGGCGGCGACCGTGCCCGCCAGGATGCCGAGTTGCCTCTCCTTCTGGAGGGTCTGCTTGCGGGCCTCCTCGGCCTGGTCGGAGCTGTTCTCCAGTTCCTCCCGCTGCTTCTCCAGCCCCTGCTTCTCATCCTCAAGACGCTGAGTCCGGTCGTCGAGTTCGTCGAGGATGCGCACCAGGTCCTCCTGGCGCGCGCCGCGCAGGGCGCTGTCGCTGTCGCTGTTCGAGGCCACCTGCACCGCGAGCCCGAAGCCGAGGCCGAACAGGAGCACGGCGACGATGAGCTGGGCGCGGCTGACCCGCGGCGGCCACAGCCCCTGCGCCAGCCGCTGCCTGCCGGTGAGCGCCGGCTCCGCGGGCGGCGCGGCGGCCGGTTCCGACCGCCCGCCCCCGTCGGCCGCTTCCCGGGCCGTGCCGGGTTCCTCCGCCGGTATGCCCCGGTCCTCGGGGCCCGGCGTCTCGCGGGACGTGTCCCGCGGCTTGTCGGGCGATGCTTCCGGCGGCACGCTCCCGGGGGCGTCCGCGGGGGTGTTCTGCGGCGCTTCCTCGCCCGGTTCGTTCCCGGACTGCTCGTTCTGGTCGCTCATCGGCCTCACGCCCGGAAGACGTGCCGGCGGATCGCCGCGGCGTTGGAGAAGATGCGGATTCCGAGGACGACCACGACGCCCGTGGACAGCTGGGCGCCCACGCCCAACTTGTCGCCCAGGAACACGATCAGCGCGGCGACGACGACGTTCGACAGGAACGACACGACGAAGACCTTGTCGTCGAAGATGCCGTCCAGCATGGCCCGGAGGCCGCCGAAGACGGCGTCCAGCGCCGCCACGACGGCGATCGGGAGGTAGGGCTCGACGGCCGCCGGCACCTCGGGCCGGACCAACAGTCCTGCCACGACTCCCACGACGAGGCCCAGTACGGCGATCACGATGTGCCCTTCTCGGAATTCTCGGTGTTCGACTTTGCGGTGCGGACGATCAGGCTCGGCGCGGCCGGCAGCCGGACGTCGTCCTGGACGGAGAGGGTGTAGCGGATGCCGTAGCTCTCCTTCAGGGCCTCCAGGTACAGCCCGTCCGCGCTGTCCTTGAACCCGCTGCTCAGTTGCCGCCCGTCACCGACCGCGAGGACCGTGTACGGGGGGACCAGCGGCCGGTTGTCGACCAGTATCGCGTCGCCCGCGGCCCTGATCGCGGACAGTGCCGTCAGCCGCTGCCCGTTGATCGAGACGGCTTCGGCTCCCGACTGCCACAGCCCGTTCACGACGCGCTGCATGTCCCGGTCGCGGATCCGGCCGGTGTCGGCGAAGCCCGTCGTCTCCCGCGGGTTGCCGGAGCCGCCCCCGTCGGCCTCCTCGGCGTCGTCCACGACCAGTTTGACGCCGGGACCGTGGACGGCGGTTGCACCGGCCAGGAGGCCGACCAGGTCCGCCCGGCCGCCGCCTCCGGTCTGCTTCAGCGCCTCTCGCTGCCGAGCACCGACATCGTCCCGGAGCCGGTCGACGGAGTCCTGCAGTTCGTCCGCCGCGTCGGTGCCCTGGTCGATGCGGTCGATGAGTTCCTGGCGTTCCTTGGCCACGACGGGTGCCGCCACCCGGGCCTGCGCCGCACCGACGGTGACGATCAGAGCCGCGAGCACGAGTCCGGAGGCGAGCCCCAGTCTGGCGCGCAGGGTCTTGGGCAGCCCGCCGTTCTCGGCGGCCTTCCGGGCTGCGGCCTCGGCGTATCCGTCGTCGAGGCTGTGGTCCATGACGTTGGTGAGCAGCGACATGGACGCGTCCGGACGCGTGGAGGTCGTACGACTGCTCCGAACGGGGGGTGGCTGCGGCATGCCGCACATCGTCGCATGTCGCGCCCGGGACCTCCGAACGGCCCCATCGGCTTGCCGGACGGGCCCCCTTGGGGATGCCCGTCCGGCACGCACGGGTGCCGGTGCGGCTACCGGCCCGCGCTGTCCACGACCGCCGACCACTCGTCGAGCAGCGCCTGCGCGGAGGCGTCGTCGGGGCCTTCCGCCCACAGGTGGGTGACGGCCTCGGCCGGGTCGGGCAGCACCATCACCCAGCGGCCGTCGCTCTCCACGACGCGGACACCGTCCGTGGTGTCCACGGAGCGGTCTCCGGCGGCCTCCACGACGCTGCGCATGACGAGACCCTTCACCGCCCACGGGGTGGCCAGATCCCTGCGCAGGACGTGGGCCCGCGGAATCCGGGCGTCGATCTGGCTCAGGGTGAGCTGGGTCCGCGCGACCAGGCCGATCAGGCGTACGAAGGCGGCCGCGCCGTCGTAGACGCCGCTGAACTCGGGAACGATGAAGCCGCCCTTTCCGTCCCCGCCGAAGATGGCGCCCTCGTCCCTGCCGACCCGCGTCAGGTCGTCCGGGGAGGTGGTCGTCCACTCGACCTGGGTGCCGTGGTAGGCGGCCACCTGCTCGGCGATCCGCGTCGTGGTCACCGGCAGTGCCACCCGTCCGCTGCGGCGCTCGGCGGCGACCAGGTCGAGCATGACGAGCAGTGCCCGGTCGTCCTCGATGATCCGGCCCTTCTCGTCGACGAGTGACAGCCGCTCGCCGACGGGGTCGAAACGGACGCCGAACGCGGCTCCCGACGACGCCACTATCTCGCCCAGGCGCACCAGGCCCGCCCGCCGCATCTCGGGGGTCTCGGTGGGCCGGGACTCGTCGAGGCCGGGATTGATGGTCAGCGAGTCCACGCCCAGCCTGCCGAGGAGACTGGGCAGGACGAGTCCGGCGCTGCCGTTGGAGGCGTCGACGACGACCTTCAGGCCGGAGTCGGCGATCCCGTTGATGTCGACGTTGCGCAGCAGCGAGCCCGTGTAGGAGTCGAAGACGCTGGCCGGGAAGCGCAGGTCGCCGATCTCCCCCGGGAACGCACGTCGGTACTCCTGCCGTGCGAACACCCGGTCCAGCTTCCGCTGGCTGCCCTGGGACAGGTCCGCGCCCCGTCCGTCGAAGAACATGATGTCCACCGAGTCGGGCACCCCGGGCGTGGTGCGGATCATGATGCCGCCGGCGCTGCCCCGCGCGGTCTGCTGCCGCGCCACCGGGAGCGGCACGTTCTCCAGGTCGCGCACGTCGATGGCACTGGCCTGCAGCGCCGAGATGACGGCCCGCTTCAGGGCCCGCGCGCCACGCGAGTGGTCGCGGGCGGTGGTGACCGTGGAGCCCTTCTTGAGTGTGGTGGCGTAGGCTCCCGCGATCCGCACCGCCAGTTCCGGCGTGATCTCCACGTTCAGGATGCCGGAGACGCCGCGCGCCCCGAACAGGTGCGCCTGCCCGCGGGACTCCCAGATGACCGAGGTGTTGACGAACGCGCCGGCCTCGATGGTCTTGAAGGGGTAGACCCGCACGTTGCCCTGGACGATCGATTCCTCGCCGATCAGGCATTCGTCGCCGATGACGGCGCCGTCCTCGATGCGGGCCGCGCGCATGATGTCGGTGTTCTTGCCGACCACGCAGCCGCGCAGATTGCTGTGCTGCCCGACGTACACGTTGTCGTGCACGACGGCCCGGTGCAGAAAGGCACCCGTCTTGACGACGACGTTGGAGCCCACGACGGTGTGTTCGCGGACTTCCGCCCCGGCCTCGACCTTGGCGTAGTCCCCGATGTAGAGCGGCCCGCGCAGGACCGCGTCGGGGTGCACTTCGGCGCCTTCGGCGACCCATACTCCGGGCGAGATCTCGAATCCGTCGATATCGACGTCGACCTTGCCCTCGAGGACGTCGGCCTGGGCTTTCACATAGCTCTCATGGGTGCCGACGTCCTCCCAGTAGCCTTCGGCGACATAGCCGTAGACAGGCTTGCCCTCCTTCATCAGCTGGGGGAAGACGTCGCCGGACCAGTCGACGGGCACATCGGGGTCGACGTAGTCGAAGACCTCGGGCTCCATGACGTAGATGCCGGTGTTGACGGTGTCCGAGAAGACCTGGCCCCAGGTCGGCTTCTCCAGGAAGCGTTCGACCTTGCCGTCGTCGTCGACGATCGTGATGCCGAATTCCAGCGGATTGGGCACACGCGTCAGACAGACGGTGACCAGGGCGCCCTTCTCCTTGTGGAAATTGACCAGATCGGTGAGGTCGAAGTCGGTGAGTGCGTCGCCGGAGATGACGAGAAAGGCATCGTCCTTCAGCGCTTCCTCGGCGTTCTTCACGCTTCCGGCGGTGCCGAGGGGCTTCTCCTCGTTGGCGTAGGTGAGCTCCATTCCGAGCTCTTCACCGTCACCGAAGTAGTTCTTGACCAGAGACGCCAGGAACTGGACGGTGACGACGGTCTCGTTGAGCCCATGCCTTTTGAGCAGCCGGAGAACGTGCTCCATGATGGGCCGGTTGGCGACGGGCAGGAGCGGCTTGGGCATGCTTGAGGTCATCGGACGAAGGCGCGTGCCTTCGCCTCCGGCCATCACGACGGCCTTCATGTCGGAAGCGTCCTCCTCGAAGAGACGACGGTCTGGCCGACTTCGCCCGTCCAGATTGTCCCGTACTTCTTTGTAACGGGCCATCGAGCCGCTGTCGCGTCGAGGGAACCGGGCTCAGTCGACCAGGGCGTCCGCACGGACGAGACGGCGGACTTGTACCACGTAGAGAACTCCTGCCCACCAGTACAGCGTCGTACCCCAAATGGCGAACGCCCATCCGAAAACAGCAGCGAGTGACGGGATCCATCCGGTCCCGTCACTGAGCAGCAGCAGCGGGAAGGCGTACATCAGGTTGAAGGTGGCGGCTTTGCCGAGGAAGTTCACCTGGGGTGGCGGGTACCCGTGACGCCTGAGGACTCCCACCATCACCAGAAGGACCAACTCGCGGGCGAGTAGTACAGCCGTCAACCAGAGCGGCAGGATCTCACGCCATGTCAGGCCGACGAGTGTGGAGAGAATGTAGAGCCGGTCGGCGGCCGGATCAAGCAGCCGGCCGAGGCTGCTGATCTGGTTCCAGCGTCGCGCGAGCTTCCCGTCGAGGTAGTCGCTGATACCGCTGAACGCCAGCACGAGCAGTGCCCAGCCGTCGCTTTTCGGCCCTCCGAACTCGGGCCTGAGGATCAGCCACAGGAACAGGGGCACGCCGACGAGCCGCGCCATGCTGAGGATGTTGGGGATGGTGAGGACCCGGTCAGTCTGGACGCGGGTCTCCTGGACCTCCACCCGGGGGCCTCCAGTGGGAAACGAACCAACGATGCCTCCTGACCCTACCTCAACGCAAAAAAGCTCCGGCTCCCGGGCTGTATGCCCGGGAGCCGGAGCTC
>NZ_JBJZOJ010000024.1:0-106114 GCF_047200655.1 Streptomyces sp. MS06 | reverse complement strand
GGGGGGGGGGGGGGGGGGGAGGCGTGTGCCCCCCCCCCCCGCCTCCACTTCTTGGTGCGCGTTTTACCCTTCGGCGGCCGTGTCGAGTGCGGCGCGCTGGT
Source organism: Streptomyces sp. MS06 (assembly GCF_047200655.1). Classification (NCBI taxonomy): domain Bacteria; kingdom Bacillati; phylum Actinomycetota; class Actinomycetes; order Kitasatosporales; family Streptomycetaceae; genus Streptomyces; species Streptomyces sp. MS06. Next base: position 106,013 of record NZ_JBJZOJ010000024.1, on the reverse strand, counting down.
GGGCGGCCAGTTCGGTGCAGCCGGTGACGGCGAGGTCCAGCAGGGCGTCGAGTTCCTCGCGGGCGAACGGTTCGGCTTCGGCGGTGCCCTGGACCTCGACGAAGCGGCCGTCGCCGGTGCAGACGACGTTCATGTCGGTTTCGGCGCGGACGTCCTCCTCGTAGCAGAGGTCGAGGAGGGGGACCTGTCCGACGATGCCGACGGATACGGCGGAGACGGTGCCGGTCAGCGGCTGGCGGCCGGGTTTGACGAGTTTCTTGGCGCGGGCCCAGGAGACGGCGTCGGCGAGGGCGACGTAGGCGCCGGTGATGGCGGCGGTGCGGGTGCCGCCGTCGGCCTGGAGGACGTCGCAGTCGAGGACGACGGTGTTCTCGCCGAGCGCCTTGTAGTCGACGACGGCGCGCAGGGAGCGGCCGATGAGGCGGGAGATCTCGTGGGTGCGGCCGCCGATGCGGCCTCTGACCGACTCGCGGTCGCCGCGGGTGTTGGTGGCGCGGGGCAGCATGGCGTACTCCGCGGTGACCCATCCTTCTCCGCTGCCCTTGCGCCAGCGCGGGACGCCTTCGGTGAAGGAGGCGGTGCACAGCACCTTGGTGTCGCCGAAGGAGACGAGGACGGAGCCCTCGGCGTGCTTGCTCCAGTGGCGTTCGATGGAGATGGGGCGGAGCTGTGCGGGGGTGCGGCCGTCGAGTCGAGGCATGGAGGACATGGCGTCGAGCCTAGCCGTAGTGGCGCAGGGGCCCCTTCCGGTGGTGGAAAGGGGCCCCTTCGGGTGAGCGTGGGCTCACATCATGTCTTCGATGTCCGCGGCGATCGGGTCGGCGTCGGTGCCGATGACGACCTGGATGGCGGTGCCCATCTTGACGACGCCGTGGGCGCCGGCGGCCTTCAGGGCGGCTTCGTCGACGAGTGAGGCGTCGTGCACCTCGGTGCGGAGGCGGGTGATGCAGCCCTCGATCTCGTCGATGTTGTCGATGCCGCCGAGGCCGGCGACGATCTTCTCAGCCTTGCTGGCCATGTTGCGTCTCCCTGATTTCCCTGGTCCGTACCGCTTTGTGGCAGTAATCCACAGTTGGCCCAACTTTGCGAGCGGTCATGTCGTCCGTACCGAATGATGGCGGTCACGACAGCGGAACCGTACCGAACCGTACCTCAACTGGTCTACACCAGCTGGCGGGCGGTCGCCAAACCCGCCTCCCGGACGGGGGCCGGAAGGAGGCCGCCGATGAGCGCCGACAGTTCTGCCGTGGGTGGGGCCGGTCCGCTGCGGGAGCGCTGGGGGCACCTGTTCCAGGGGCTGCAGAAGATGGGGCGGAGTCTGCAGCTGCCGATCGCGGTGCTTCCGGCGGCGGGCATCCTGAACCGGCTGGGGCAGCCGGACGTGTTCGGGGACGACGGGCTGGGCTGGACGGACGTCTCGAAGGTGATGGCGGGCGCGGGGGGTGCCCTGTTGGACGGTTCGCTGGGGTTGCCGCTGCTGTTCTGCGTCGGTGTGGCGATCGGGATGGCGCGGAAGGCGGACGGGTCGACGGCGTTGGCGGCGGTGGCGGGTTTCCTCGTCTACTACGGGGTCCTGCACCAGTTTCCGGAGGGCTGCCCGGGCGGGGCGGAGGTGGTGGAGGGGGTGGGCTGCCAGGTGACCGTCGGTGCGGGCACGGGGGCGGTGACGCCGTTCACGTTCCAGAACCCGGGGGTGTTCGGCGGGATCGTGATGGGCCTGCTGGCGGCTTTCTTCTGGGCCCGCTTCCACCGCACCAGGCTGGTGGACTGGCTGGGCTTCTTCAACGGGCGGCGGCTGGTGCCGATCATCATGGCGTTCGTAGCGATCGCCTTCGCGGCGCTGTGCCTGTGGGTGTGGCCTCCGGTCGGGGACGCCCTGGAGAGCTTCAGCGGGTGGCTGCGCGATGCGGGGTCGTGGGGTGCGGGTGTGTTCGGGGTGGCGAACCGGGCGCTGCTCGTCGTCGGCCTGCACCAGTTCCTGAACGTGCCGATCTGGTTCCAGTTCGGGACGTACACGCCTCCCGGTGGGAGGCCGGTGCACGGCGACATCAACATGTTCCTGGCGGGGGACCCGAATGCGGGCCAGTTCACCTCCGGCTTCTTCCCGATCATGATGTTCGCGCTGCCGGCGGCCGCGCTGGCCATCACGCACTGCGCCCGTCCGGAGCGCCGCAAGGAGGTGGGCGGGCTGATGCTGTCGGTGGCGCTGACCTCGTTCGTGACCGGTATCACGGAGCCGATCGAGTACTCGTTCCTGTTCGTCGCGCCGGTGCTGTACGTGGTGCACGCGCTGCTGACGGGTGTGTCGATGGCGGTGACCTGGGCGCTGGGCGTGCATGACGGGTTCAGCTTCTCGGCGGGTCTGATCGACTATGTGATCAACTGGGGTCTTGCGACGAGACCGTGGGCGATCGTCCCGATCGGTCTGGGTTTCGGGCTGGTCTACTACGTCGTCTTCCGGTTCGCGATCACGCGGTTCGGCCTGAGGACGCCGGGGCGGGAGCGGGAGGAGGAGGTGGAGGACACCACCAAGGCCTAGGAGACGGCCGTCACCAGGCACAACTTCATCACGGAGAGCACCGCGAGAATTACTGGAATCGCGGGTTCCTTATAGCGCCTTCATCGTGCTACAACAGGTCTACACCACTGAGTGGTGTAGACCACCACCCGATGGAGGAAGTCTATGAGCACCGCCACCGCAACGGCGGCTCCCGCGAAGAAGCGGGGATCCGGCCTTTTCCAGGGCCTGCAGAAGGTGGGCCGCAGTCTGCAGCTTCCGATCGCCGTGCTGCCGGCGGCCGGAATTCTGCTGCGGTTCGGGCAGTCGGACGTGCACGACAAGCTCCACCTGCCCGACAAGGTCACGGCGGTGTTCGCCACGGCCGGCGGGGCCATCTTCGACAACCTGCCGATGCTGTTCTGCCTCGGCGTCGCGATCGGTTTCGCCAAGAAGGCGGACGGCTCCACCGCGCTGGCCGCCCTGGTCGGCTTCCTGGTGTACAGCAACGTCCTCAAGGCGTTCCCGGTCACCGAGGCGAAGGTCCAGGACGGCGCGGACATAGCGGCGACCTACAACAACCCCGGCGTCCTCGGCGGCATCGTGATGGGTCTGCTGGCCGCCGTGCTGTGGCAGCGCTTCCACCGCAAGAAGCTGGTGGACTGGCTCGGCTTCTTCAACGGCCGCCGCCTGGTCCCGATCATCATGGCGTTCGTCGGCACGGTCATGGGCGTCTTCTTCGGTCTGGTGTGGAAGCCGATCGGCGAGGGCATCTCCGACGTCGGCCAGTGGATCACCGGCCTCGGCTCCCTCGGTGCGGCTCTGTTCGGCCTGGTCAACCGCGCGCTCATCCCGATCGGCATGCACCAGTTCGTGAACACGGTCTCCTGGTTCCAGATCGGCGACTTCCAGAACGCCGCCGGCGACATGGTCCACGGCGACCTGAACCGCTTCTTCGCCGGCGACCCGACCGCCGGACAGTTCATGTCGGGCTTCTTCCCGATCATGATGTTCGGCCTCCCGGCCGCCGCCCTCGCGATGGCGCACGCCGCCCGTCCCGAGCGCCGCAAGGCCGTGCTGGGCATGATGGTCTCCCTCGCGCTGACCTCCTTCGTCACGGGTGTCACCGAACCCATCGAGTTCACCTTCATGTTCATCGCGCCGGTGCTCTACGTCATCCACGCGGTGCTGACCGCCCTGTCCATGGCGGTCACCTGGGCGCTCGGCGTGCACGCCGGCTTCACCTTCTCCGCCGGGTTCATCGACTACGCGCTGAACTGGAACCTCGCCACCAAGCCCTGGCTGATCATCCCGATCGGCCTGGTGTTCGGAGTGGTCTACTACGTGGTCTTCCGGTTCGCGATCACCAGGTTCGACCTGCCCACCCCGGGCCGCGAGCCCGAGGACGAGATCGAGGACCTCACCAAGGCGTGAGCCGCCCCTGGAACGGCGAGAAGGCCCCGGAACCGGCACCTGCCGGTTCCGGGGCCTCTCCGTTCCGGGGCCTTGCTCGCGTCCGCCGGTTCAGACCGGATACGTCCGGCCGGGCGCCGCCAGCTCCACCGGGCCGTCGTAGACCGCGCGCGCGTCCGCGAGGTTGATCTCCGGGTCCGTCCACGGCGGCACGTGGGTCAGGACCAGGTGCCGGGCGCCGGCGCGGGCCGCCGTCTGGCCGGCCTCGCGGCCGTTGAGGTGCAGGTCGGGGATGTCTTCCTTGCCGAAGGTGAACGCCGCCTCGCACAGGAACAGGTCGGCGTCCCGGGCGAGCGCGTCCAGCGCCGGGCTGACGCCGGTGTCCCCGGAGTAGGTGAGCACCTTCCCGCCGTGCTCGATGCGGATGCCGTACGCCTCCACGGGATGCGCCACGCGCTCGGTGTGCACGGTGAACGGGCCGATGTCGAAGGTGGACGGCTTGACCGTGTGGAAGTCGAAGACCTCGCTCATCGACGACGCCGAGGGAGTGTCCGCGTAGGCCGTGGTCAGGCGGTGCTCCGTGCCCTCGGGGCCGTACACCGGGAGCGGGGCGCAGCGGCCGCCGTCGTGGCGGTAGTAGCGGGCCACGAAGTAGGCGCACATGTCTATGCAGTGGTCGGCGTGCAGATGGCTCAGGAAGATCGCGTCGAGGTCGTAGAGACCGCAGTGGCGCTGCAGCTCGCCCAGGGCGCCGTTGCCCATGTCGAGGAGCAGCCGGAAGCCGTCGGCCTCGACGAGGTAGCTCGAGCAGGCCGATTCCGCGGACGGGAACGACCCCGAGCAGCCGACGACGGTGAGCTTCATGAAACAGAAACCTCCGCTGGCGGGGAATGTGAAGATCACGAAACGGGACGACGGGGGTCGTGCGGTTCGTTGAGAGTAAGGCGCAAAACCCGGGGTCGCTCCTCCGCCAAGGGCGGTTGTGGGCGAACTCACCTGCGCTGTCACCGGTTCGGCTGGTTGGTGGGCGTACTGATGGTGCGAGGGGGCGCGCACCGGGGCGGTGCGCCGGTACCGTCGTCGCTATGGACACGTCCTGGTGGCTGGCGCTCGCCGCGGTGGTACTGCTCGCTCTGGTCGCGGTACTGGTGGACGGGTGGGGGCGCAGCGGGCGTCCGGCCCGTGGGGCCGGGGTGGCCGGACGGCCGGCGCCGGCGGAGATCTGGTGGGCCCAGGTGCCGTTCGAGGAGGGTCCCGCGGGGAAGGACCGGCCCTGCCTGGTGCTGTCGGTGCAGGGCCGGCGGGTGGTCGTCGCGAAGATCACCACGAAGTACCGCGGGGCGCGGGCCGGTGTGATCCCGCTGCCGCCGGGTGCCGTGGACGACGCGCGCGGCCGGGCGAGCTTCCTGGAGACGAAGGAGCTGCGCGAGGTGCCGGTGCGGGACTTCCGGCGGCGGGTGGGCGTGGTCGACCCGGTGCTGTGGAACCAGGTCCGGGACCTGGCCGGATAGCAGGGGCCGGGCAGCCGGGGGCCGGGCAGCCGGAACCGGAAGGCCGGCCGGCCCGGGGCGCTCGGCCGGGACGGTGCGGCGGGTCACTCGACCCGCACGGTGACCGTCCATGCGCGGATGCTCTTGCAGGACATGTGACCGGATCCGGTGGCGCAGGCCGGTCGGGACGAGGTGAGGCGGACGGTGCCGGGTCCGGTGGCGCGGTAGGCGGCGAGGGCGTCGCCGGGCAGGACGGCGACTCCGGCGTTGATGGGTTCCAGGACGTCGTCGCCGGTCGTCCTGACGAGCGCCCAGGGCCGTTCGGCCGTGCCGTCGAGGGTGACGCGGACCTCGCCGCCCCTGCTCAGGCAGACGGTGCGGTTGTCGTCGTCGGCGGTGAGCTGCACCTGTGCCGAGCAGTGGGTCGGGGTGGAGGCCGCCGGGGGCCGCGAGGTGGCGGGGGGTGCCGAGGTGGCGGGGGGTGCGGTGGGCGAGGAGGACGGAGCGGGTGCCGTGGCGGTGGCGGTGGACGAGGAGGAGGTGGGGGTGGGTGAGGAGGACACCGCTCCTGCGTCCGCCGGTCCGCCGGTCGTACCGCAGCCCGCGGCGAGCAGTGCGGTGACCGCGGCTGCGGTGACGGTGGTGACGACGGTTCTCGGGAGACTGGTGGGGCGCATGGCGCGGGCCGCCTTTCCGGGTGCGGGCTCTGGTCTCGTCCTTCACGGTGCCGTGGTGCCGGGCGCCGTGCCGTGCTGCCCATGGGACGTACGCCGCGCCCCGGCGGATCCCGCCGGCGTCACCCGACTGCGGAATCCGGTCTCCCGGGGGACGCCGCCGGGTGGGTTCCCGCCCGGTGCGAGGCAGCCCGCGCCGCCGGTGTCGCCGCCCGCGCGAGGGCCCCACCCGCGCAGAGGGCGGCCCCACCCATGCAGGGGCCCCACCCGCGCGGCGGTCCCCGCACGCGCGAAAGCCCCCGGCCGGCGGCCCGACGCCACTGATATCCACAGCGTCGGATTCTGCCCGGTCGGGGGCCTGTGCGGCGGTACACGCCCGGTGGTGGGGCTGCTTGCGGAGCGGGCGCCTCCGCGCCGCCCGCCGCGGCGGAGGTGCTGCGGAGCCGGTCAGGCCCAGAGCTGGCCCTGGAGCGTCTCGACGGCCTCCTCGGTGGTGGCCGCGGTGTAGACGCCGGTGGAGAGGTACTTCCAGCCGCCGTCGGCGACGACGAAGGCGATGTCGGCGCTCTCCCCGGCCTTGAGCGCCCTGCGGCCGACGCCGATCGCGGCGTGCAGCGCGGCGCCCGTGGAGACGCCCGCGAAGATGCCCTCCTGCTGGAGGAGTTCACGGGTGCGCGTCACGGCGTCGGCGGAGCCGACGGAGAAGCGGGTGGTGAGCACGGAGGCGTCGTACAGCTCGGGCACGAAGCCCTCGTCGAGGTTGCGCAGGCCGTAGACGAGGTCGTCGTAGCGCGGCTCGGCGGCGACGATCCGCACGTCGGGCTTGTGCTCGCGCAGGTAGCGGCCGACGCCCATCAGGGTGCCGGTGGTGCCGAGCCCGGCGACGAAGTGGGTGATGGAGGGGAGGTCGGCGAGGATCTCCGGCCCGGTGGTGGCGTAGTGGGCGCCGGCGTTGTCCGGGTTGCCGTACTGGTACAGCATGACCCAGTCGGGGTGCTCGGCGGCGATCTCCTTGGCGACGCGTACGGCGGTGTTGGAGCCGCCCGCGGCCGGGGAGGAGATGATCTCGGCGCCCCACATGCCGAGCAGGTCCCGGCGTTCCTGGGAGGTGTTCTCGGGCATCACGCACACCATGCGGTAGCCCTTGAGCTTGGCCGCCATGGCCAGCGAGATGCCGGTGTTGCCGGAGGTCGGCTCCAGGATGGTGCAGCCGGGGGTGAGGCGGCCGTCCTTCTCCGCCTGCTCGATCATGTACAGGGCGGGGCGGTCCTTGACCGAGCCGGTGGGGTTGCGGTCCTCCAGCTTGGCCCAGATGCGGACGTCCTCGGACGGCGACAGCCGCGGCAGGCACACCAGCGGGGTGTTGCCGACCGCGGCGAGCGGGGAGTCGTAACGCATCGTCATCGAGCCGTTTCCGCCGGTCGCCCGGCCGCGCGGGGGTCGGCGTCGGGGGCGCCCCCGGCGACGGCCGGCAGGATGGTGACGCTGTCGCCGTCGGACAGCGCGGTGTCGATGCCGTCGAGGAAGCGGACGTCCTCGTCGTTGAGGTAGACGTTGACGAACCGGCGCAGCTGGTCCCCGTCGACGATCCGGGCCTGGATGCCCGGGTGGCGGGTCTCGAGGTCGGCGAAGAGCTTGGCGAGGGTGTCACCGCTGCCCTCCACCGCCTTCTGACCGTCGGTGTACTGGCGGAGGATGGTCGGGATGCGGACCTCGATGGCCATGGCTCAGGGCTCCTGTCGGAAGGTGTCGTCTGGTCGGTGGGCGCGCGGCGGCCCGGGGGCGGCGTGTCGTACGCAGGGGAGCGGTCGCCGCGGCTCACGGCCGTACGGCGGCAGGGGGCAGCGTCAACAGATGGCGCTGGCGAGCCTGCACAGGTCGACGTGCAGCCGCGCCACGAGCAGCATGCCCGGCGTCTTGTCGCTCACGTCGTGGACAACCATGCGCTCATCGTATCGATTCCCGGCCCCCGCCTCGGAGTGTGATCCCGCATGGCGGACGTTTTCTGTCCGATGGTTGAGAAGCTGTGGGTGGGGCCGGTTCAGTAGGCCGCCACGACCTCGACCTCTTCCTCGGTGATCTCGCCGTCCACGATCCGGAAGGAGCGGAACTGGAACTCGCCGAGACCGTCGGTGTCGGCGGTGGAGACCAGGACATAGTGGGCGCCGGGCTCGTTGGCGTAGGAGATGTCGGTGCGGGAGGGGTAGGCCTCGGTCGCGGTGTGCGAGTGGTAGATCACCACCGGCTCCTCGTCGCGGTCGTCCATCTCCCGGTAGAGCTTGAGCAGGTCCTGCGAGTCGAACTCGTAGAAGGTCGGCGAGCGGGCGGCGTTCAGCATGGGGACGAAGCGCTCGGGGCGGCCGGAGCCCGCCGGGCCGGCGACCACGCCGCAGGCCTCGTCGGGGTGGTCCTGGCGGGCGTGCGCGACGATCTCGTCGTGGAGCTCCTGGGTGATGGTCAGCATGGCGGTCAGCATAAGCGGATGGGCCACCCCGTACCGGTGGTTGATACGGGGCGGCCCACATGCCGGACGGTCGACGGCGGCGGACGCGTGCGGAGCGCCACGAGTGCTCCGCACGGGCGGTCGCCGGGAGAGGCGCCGGGGAGGGTCCGCTACGGCCGGACGGCCTCCTCCAGCTCCGGTTCGCGGGCCCGGGTGACCTCGGGCCGGCGGGCCTTGAGCGCCGTCCAGCCGACGCCGAGCGCGAGCGCCCAGACGGCCATGACGTACAGGCAGGTGCGCGAGTCGGCGTCGGCCGCGATCAGCCCGGTGACGAAGACCAGGAAGACGATGGCGATCCAGCTGCACAGTGCGCCGCCCGGCGCCGGGAAGGCGGAGGCGGGCAGCCGGCCGGCGACCACCGCGCGGCGGTAGCGGACGTGGCTGATCAGGATCATCAGCCAGGTCCAGATGCCCGCCGCGGTGGCCACCGAGGTGACGTAGCCGAAGGCCTTCTCGGGGACGACGTAGTTCAGCACGACGCCGATCGCCATGAACGCGACCGAGACGGTGACGCCGAGCGCGGGGGTCCTGGAGGCGGACAGCCTGCGGAAGGCGGCCGGGGCCTCGCCGTTGTCGGCGAGGGTGCGCAGCATGCGGCCGGTGGAGTACATGCCCGAGTTGCACGAGGACAGGGCGGCGGTGAGCACCACGAAGTTGACGATGCCCGCGCCGGCCGGGATGCCGATCACCGCGAAGGCCTTCACGAAGGGGCTGACGCCCGCGTCGAACTCGGTCCACTTCACGACGCAGAGGATCACGGTCAGGGCGCCGACGTAGAAGAGGGCGATGCGCCAGGGCAGGGTGTTGATCGCCTTGGGCAGGGTCTTCTCCGGGTTCTGGGACTCGCCCGCGGTGACGCCGACCAGTTCGACGGCGAGGTAGGCGAACATCACGCCCTGCAGCGTCATCAGGGAGGAGCCGACGCCCTCCGGGAAGAAGCCGTCGAAGGCCCACAGGTTGGACACCGCGGCCGTGTCCCCCGCGGCGGAGAAGCCGAGGGTGAGCACGCCCAGGCCGATCACGATCATGCCGATCAGGGCGGTGACCTTGACCATGGAGAACCAGAACTCCAGCTCCCCGAAGACCTTGACGGAGATCAGGTTGGCCCCGAAGAGGACCACCAGGAAGACCAGTGCGGTCACCCAGCGGGGTACGGACGGGAACCAGTAGTTCACGTAGATCGCGGCGGCCGTCAGTTCGGCCATGCCGGTGACCACCCACATCAGCCAGTACGTCCAGCCGGTGAAGTAGCCGAAGAACGGGCCGAGGAACTCCCTGGAGTACTCGGCGAAGGAGCCCGAGACCGGGCGGTAGAGCAGCAGCTCGCCGAGCGCCCTCATGATGAAGAAGATGATCACGCCGGCGAGGGCGTACATCACGATCAGGCTGGGCCCGGCCTTGGCGATGTTGGCCCCGGCCCCCAGGAACAGGCCGACGCCGATGGCGCCGCCGATCGCGATCATCTGGACCTGGCGGCTGCCGAGGCCGCGCTCGTACCCCTCCTCGGGGCGGTGGTCCTCGGTGACCTGCGCTGAGGTCATGTGTGGTGCGCCTTTCTCCATGCCGGCCCGGGCCTCGTCGGCCGCGGACCGGGTTCCGATCCCCCCCCCGGATGCGATGGAGTGGTGCCGGCCGGCGGTCCGCCGGCGTGGTGGCGCATCCCGGGACAGGGGTGGCGTCCCGCGGATGACCGTGCAGGTCTATCACGGTGCAACGCGGTCCCGGCGCCGCCGCCGGCGGCGCACCACACGGAAGAAGGCAGGCAAAAAGGGGTGTAGGCCGCGCAACCGCACTGATCCTTTGGTGTGATCGTTATGCGGATTTGAGCGTCCGCTGAGCCGGACGGCCGGACCGCACGACGACCGGCCGAACCCGGCGGCGACGGGACGGCGCGTCAGGGCAGGAGGGTCGACACGAGGGTCTCCTGGAGGCTGCCGAGCCACAGGTAGGCCATGACCATCGGCTTGCGCGGGTCCTCGTCGGGGAGCCGGTAGAGCGCGTCGGTGTCGTCCTCCTCGGTGATCTCCAGCCGGGAGCCGATCGCCAGGCGCAGGTCGTTGAGGGCGCTCAGCCAGCACCGGGAGTCCTCGGTGGACAGTTCGAGGACGGCCCCTCCGTCGCCCGCCGGGGTCAGCGCGTCCAGGGAGCGGATCACCGCGAGGGCGTTGTCGCGCTTCCCGGCCCGCAGGTCGTTCTCGGTGTAGCGGCGGAACTCGGCGGCGTAGGCCTTCTCCTCCTCGGCCCGCCGCGGGTCCGGGGCGCCCTCGGGGTCGCCGTAGGCGTCCGGGAAGAGCCGCCTGAGCACCGGGTCGGCGGGGGGTTCGCTCGGGCCCTCGGTGAACAGCTCGGCGAGCGGGTCCTCGGGCGCGTCCCCGGCGGGGCCGGGGCCGATCAGCTCCAGCAGCTGCACCGCCAGCGAGCGGATGATGGAGATCTCGACGTCGTCGAGGGCGACGGCCGCGCCGCCGCCGGGGAGAGCTTCGAAGTGGCCTGGCATGGACTCGTTTCCGTGCTTGGCGGTTGCGGACGGTTACTGGCGGCACGGCCGGTCGCGGCGTGGGCCGTGGGCGGCCCCGTCGCCCCGGCCGTGCGGGATGCGGTGCGGCCCGGCACACCCCCGCGGGCCGGCGGTTCGCGGTCGTGCTTCTCGCAGTCCCGCTACTTGCGGTCCTGCTGGAGCGTCGCCCACAGACCGTAGCCGTGCATGGCCTGCACGTCGCGTTCCATCTCCTCGCGGCTGCCGCTGGAGACGACCGCACGGCCCTTGTGGTGGACGTCGAGCATGAGCTTGGTGGCCTTGTCCTTCGAATAGCCGAAGTACGTCTGGAAGACGTAGGTCACATAGCTCATCAGGTTGACCGGGTCGTTGTGGACGATCGTGACCCAGGGGACGTCCGGCTCTGGGACGGCCTGGACCTCCTCCGACGACTCGGTGCGTTCGATCTCCAGGGGAGCGGGTGACGTCACATGACCATGCTGCCACGCACCGCAGAAATCGTCACACTGACGAAATGGGGGTACCATCCTTCGTCATGAACACAGCGGACCTCGGGCTGCCGGTGGACGTCCCCTCCACGGCGCTGTTCACGGACCACTACGAGCTGACGATGCTGCAGGCCGCCCTGAGGGCGGGTACCGCCGAACGGCGGAGCGTCTTCGAGGTGTTCACCCGCAGGCTGCCGAACGGGCGACGCTACGGCGTCGTCGCCGGCACCGGTCGGGTCCTGGACGCCGTGGAGAACTTCCGCTTCGACCCGGACCTCCTGGGCTTCCTGCGGGATCGCGCCGTCGTCGACGAGGCGACCTGCGACTGGCTCGCCGGATACCGCTTCGGCGGCGACATCTGGGGCTACCCCGAGGGCGAGGTGTACTTCCCGGGCTCGCCGGTACTGCGGGTGGAGGGCTCCTTCGCAGAGTGCGTGCTGCTGGAGACCGTGATCCTGTCGATCCTCAACCACGACTCGGCGATCGCCGCGGCCGCCTCCCGGATGTCCTCGGCGGCGGGCGGTCGGCCGCTGATCGAGATGGGCGCCCGCCGCACCCACGAGCTGGCCGCGGTGGCCGCGGCGCGGGCCGCCTACGTCGGCGGCTTCACCTCCACCTCGGACCTGGCCGCCGGGTTCCGCTACCAGATCCCCACCGTCGGCACCTCCGCGCACGCCTTCACCCTGCTGCACGACCGCGAGCGGGACGCCTTCCGGGCCCAGGTGGAGTCCATGGGCCGCGGCACCACGCTGCTGGTCGACACCTACGACGTCGCCGAGGCCGTCCGCACCGCCGTGGAGGTCGCCGGTCCGGAGCTGGGCGCCGTCCGCATCGACTCGGGCGACCTGCTGCTGGTCGCGCACCGGGTCCGCCAGCAGCTCGACGAGCTCGGCGCCCGCAACACGAGGATCATCGTGACCTCCGACCTGGACGAGTACGCCATCGCCTCGCTCGCCGCCGCGCCGGTGGACGCCTACGGCGTCGGCACCCAGCTCGTGACCGGTTCCGGGCACCCCACCTGCTCGATGGTCTACAAGCTGGTCGCGCGGGCCGACGGCGCCGGCCCGGACGCCCCGCTGACCCCGGTGGCGAAGAAGTCCTCCGGCGGCAAGACCTCCCTCGGCGGCCGCAAGTGGGCCGCACGGCGGACGGACGCGGACGGGGCCGCCGAGGCCGAGGTGGTGGGCACCGGCCCGGTACCGGACGAGCTGGCCGGCCGGCAGCTGCTGGTCGAGCTGGTCAAGGGCGGCCGGGTGGTGGGCCGCGAGCCGCTGGACGCGGTCCGCGACCGGCACATCGCGGCCCGGGCCGGACTGCCGCTGTCCGCGACCCAGCTCTCCCGTGGAGAACCCGTCATTCCGACGGAATACGTCCACGGGGCCTCGGGTAGCTAGCACCTGTCCGACAGTGCCGTCGTCCGCCGAGCAGGGAGCCGGACCGCGCCCCCGGCTCCGGTGCCGGTGCGGCCGCCACGCCCGTCCGGCACACCCCCTCCCGGACCGCGCAGGGAGTCAATAGGCTCGGAAAGGCCCACCGGCACGCTCCGCGCACCGCGCCGGCCCGGCACCCGCCCTCCCCGCCCACCACCCGCCCCGCCACCCGGCTCCCGACTCACACCGAAGGACACCGACCATGCGCCGCGCCTTGATCGTCGTAGACGTGCAGAACGACTTCTGCGAGGGGGGCAGCCTCGCGGTGGCCGGCGGCGCCGACGTCGCCGCCGCGATCACCGAGCTGATCGGGCAGGCCCCCGCGGGCTACCGGCACGTGGTCGCCACCCGCGACCACCACGTCGCGCCCGGGGAGCACTTCGCCGACGACCCGGACCACGTCCGCTCCTGGCCCGCGCACTGCGTGGCCGGCACCGAGGGCGTGGGCTTCCACCCTAACTTCGCGCCCGCCGTGGCCTCCGGCGCGATCGACGCCGTCTTCGACAAGGGCGCCTACGAGGCCGCCTACAGCGGCTTCGAGGGCGCCGACGAGCACGGCGTGCGGCTGGCGGACTGGCTGCGGGAGCGGCAGATCGACGAGTTGGACGTGGTCGGCATCGCCACGGACCACTGCGTGCGCGCCACCGCGCTGGACTGTGCACGGGAGGGCTTCCGCACGCGGGTGCTGCTCGACCTCACCGCCGGCGTGGCCCAGGAGACCACGGACCGGGCGCTGGAGGAGCTGCGCGAGGCGGGCGTGGAGCTGTCCGGGAAGCCGGTGGTGGTCTGAGGGCGGCCGACCCCGCACGCCGGACGGGCCGGGCCCGGAAGGAGACAGGCCGGGCCCGGAGACGGGCCGGAAGGCAGAGGACGGCCGGACGGCGGGGGACGGACGGCGGAGGACGGACGGCGGAGGACGGACGGCCCGTCTGAGGGCGGCCGCGGGGCAGGTGGCCCGGTCCTTCCTCCGCTCCGCCCGCAGGTCCCGCCCGCAGGTCCGCGGAGGGAACGTGCGGGCCACCGGCCGGCGTGCTGCCACCGCGGTGCGGGCAGGGGGATGCCGGGGCTCAGGTGCGCTGCGGTGCGGGACGGCCCAGGAGTGCCCTGATCGGGTGCCACAGCTCGGTCACCAGTTCCGGTCCCGCGGGACCGCCGTCCGGTGCCGTGCGCCATATCAGGCCGTCGGGGTGGTGCAGGACCGCCGTGACCTCGTCCGGGGTCGGCCCGGCCGCGTTGCCCCTGAGGTAAACGGCCCGCAGGCCCAGGTTGCGCAGCCTGGTCAGGGCGCGGGCGCGGTTCTGGGCGTGGACGAGGACCCGGACCGAGCCCGCTCCGCCGCCGGCGGGGCTGGGCAGGTTCAGCGCCACCACCACCGTGCCGTTCGGCAGCTTGCAATACCCTCCTGCGGCCATGCGGTCACATCCCCGTTTCGGTCGGTGTCAATAAGCGAAGCACAGCACGCACCTAAACACGATCGGCGGCAACCCGCCAGAGGGTTACCGCCGATACGCGTTTGACCTGGGGAAACGTCGACTACTTGATCGACGGTCCGACCAGCAGGGTCATCGTGGAGCCGCTCCACGGCTCCCACAGGATCCGGATGCTGGTGTCGGTGTCAGTGGCCTTGACCGCAGCCGTCGGGTTCGACGCGTCGTAGTAGTTCGACGTGCCGTCGTCGAAGAACGGGACACCCCACTGCGACTTGACCTTGGTGGCCACGTCGGCGTTGTGCAGGGTGAGCGAGTCCGTCGGGTACCAGCTGAAGGTGGAGTCGTAGGTCTGGATGCGGTTGCGCATCGGGGTGCCGTCGGACCACTTCAGCGCCGCCGGGTGCGCGTCGATCGGAAGGATCTCGCCCTCGCCCGGGTGGGCGCTGGTGTTGTTGTCCGGCTGGGAGGTGTCCCACTTCCAGATCAGCAGGCCGTTCTGGTACGGGTAGTGCTCCACCCAGCCCGGACGGGTCGTCGAGAAGCCGAAGTTGTACGGGCCGGTCTTCAGCGTCTTGTCGTACGACACGTACTGGCGGTTCTCGGCGATGTAGTACTGGGCGTAGTCGTCCGTGATGGACGCGCCGATCCGGGAGAAGCCGTTCGCCGTCCAGGCGTCGTCCGCGGACTCCACGTCGTCGGCGAACAGGGTCGCGCCGTCGGCGGTGACGCTGATCTCGTCGGCCGCGAAGCCCTTCTGGGCCACGCCGCCGTCGGTGGCGTAGCGGAAGCGGAGCTGGATCTTCTTGCCGGCGTAGGCGTCCAGCGGGAACGTCAGCTTCTGGTAGGCGTCCACCGTGCCGGTGAGGGCCGGCTGGTCGCTGCCGTCGCGCGGGATGGCGGTGCCGTCGGCGAGCGTGCCGTCGATCGGCGTGAAGGTGTCGCCGCCGTCCGTGGAGACCTCGGTGTAGAGGTAGTCGTAGTCCGTCTCGATGTCCCACCAGCCGTCGAGGCCGAGGCTCGCGGAGGACTTGCCGGTCAGGTCGACGGTGCGGGTCAGCGTGTTGCGCAGGTCGTCACCGCTGCCGCTCCACCACTGCATGGAACCC
Organism: Streptomyces sp. MS06; assembly: GCF_047200655.1. NCBI lineage: Bacteria > Bacillati > Actinomycetota > Actinomycetes > Kitasatosporales > Streptomycetaceae > Streptomyces > Streptomyces sp. MS06. The sequence continues at coordinate 90,485 of NZ_JBJZOJ010000024.1, read as the reverse complement.
TGCGCCGGGGCCACGACGTCGGTGGTGACCGTCTTGTCCGGCAGCGAGACCACGACGGCCTGCGGGTTCTTGGTGTTGTACTCGGAGACGCCCACCTTGTGCAGGGAGTACTTGCCTGCCTTGGCGGTGTCGTAGTTCAGCCAGCCGAGCTGCAGCTTGTCCCAGGCGCTCATGTCGCCGGGCAGGTCGCCGATCGCCTGCTTGCCGGTGCCCAGCCAGGAGCCGGAGGACATCAGCGTCCAGAAACCGGTGCCGTTCTCGCCTGCGCCGGAGGTGTCGTACTCGTCGGGCAGGCCGAGGTCGTGGGCGTACTCGTGGGCGTAGACGCCCAGTCCGCCGTTCTCGGGCTGGATGGTGTAGTCACCGATCCAGATGCCGGTGTCACCGATCTGGGTACCGCCGAGCTTGTTGTTCTCGGGGCCGGTGGAGCCGGCGTCGGTGCCGAAGGCGTACCAGCGGTGCGCCCAGATGGCGTCCGCTCCCTGCGCGCCGCCGCCCGCGGACTCGTCCTCGCCGGCGTGCACGATCTGGAAGTGGTCGATGTAGCCGTCGGGCTCGTTGAAGTTGCCGTCGCCGTCGTAGTCGTAGCGGTCCCACTGGTCGAACTGGGACAGCTCCGCCTTGATCTGGGCGGTGGTCTCACCCTCGGCCTTGCGGTCGGCGACCCAGGCGTTGACGCCGTCCTGCACCGCGTACCAGGCGCCGTGCGGGGCGTCGTTGGAGCCGTAGCGGGCCTCGTTGTAGGGGACCTTGACCCAGTCGGTGACCTCGCCGTCGACCGAGTAGCGGCCCGAGGACTGCTTCTCGTAGTACTTCTTCAGCGACTCGACACCGTCTCCGGTGCCGAAGTACAGGTCCTGGAAGTGCTTCTGGTTGTAGTCCGCCTGCCAGGCCGTGCTGTTGTCCTGAGTGCGGTCCGGCTCGGCTATCTGGTTGTGCAGCGGGCCGGCGGTGCCGCCGTAGCGGCTGTCGGTCTTGTCGCCGAACTCGACGAGGATCGTGAAGATCTTGTCGGTCTTCTCACGCCCGAGCTCGACGTACTTGCTCTGGCCGCGGTGGCTGTTGAGCTTGACGACCTTCGAGCCGTGCTCGTTCTTGACGGTCGCCTTGCCGGATATGACCTGCTTCAGGGCTTCTTCGTGCTGCGCCTCCTGCCTCTTGGTGAGCGGGCCGTCGAAGTCGTGCTCCTTGGCCTTCACCGGCTGCGGGTCCTGCTGGCCCGCCGCCGGTGCCTTCGCCGCCGGGGTCTCCGCGGCCTGGGCGACGGCGTACGTCGAGAACGTCGCGGTGGCCGCGGCGAGCGCGACGCCGACCGCCGCTGCTCTGAACGTCCAGGGTCTACTGGTCACTTGCTTTCCTCCCCACGCGCCGGCGCGCGCGGACAGGGGGTCCTGGTCATGGAGGATCCGCGCGCGGGCGTTCGACGCGTTCAGTCAAGTGACCACATTTGACTAGAGGTTCAGGAGAAAAGACAGACCTTGACTTGAACAAATCAATTGCACTATGCGGAGTTGACGTCCGCTTTGCGGACGCCGAGGCCTCGGAGCCGCGTACGCACGGAGGCCCGCCACCGAGCCGGCGCGTCCGCCGCACGCGCCCGGCGGGGCGCCACACAGGCACCGCACAGGAACGGCACAGGCGCCGCACGGGCTCGGCACAGGTTCGGCACGGGCTCAGGGTCGCAGCACCGGCGACTCACCGCGGTTTCGCCGGTGATACAACGGTGACTCCGTGCGCCCCCCGTGCACCGGCACTGTTGGTTAGGTCACGCTTGCCGTTCACTCCGCTCGGGCATGCACGCGAAGAGAGTCGAGACCCGCCCGCTTCCGAGGACACGATTGCCATGCCTCGTCCGTCCGTCGCTCAGTTCGCCTACGGTTCGTGCACCGTGGTCTTCTCGACAATGGCCATGCTGCTGCTGTCCCGGACGAGTTCGGGGCCGGGGATCGCGGTCATCGCCGCGGCGGCCCTCGGGCTCGGCCTGCTCGTCGCCATGACCGTGCCGGCGCCGCGGACGGCGGCCGGACCGTCCCCGGCCGAGCAGCCCGCCGAGCAGCCCGCCGGCGAGGCCGCGGAGTCCTCGCACACTGGGGCCGCGCCGGCCGAACCCGTGCGCGAGCCGTCGGCTCCCTGACCGGAGGAAACCGCCGACGGCATCACACGGCATCGGACCGCATCGAACCACGTGGAACGTCGCCGGACGGCGTCAACTGACGTTGACCACGACCGTCTTGGCCGCCTTGTCGTGCAGGCCCTGTTTGTAGGGCTTGTCGAAGTAGCTCCATCCTCCGCAGATGGCCGTCCAGATGCAGAAGCAGCAGAAGGAGAACGGGATCCACAGCACCAGTGCACGGACCAGGGAGGTCTGCACGGAGGGCGTGGAACCGTCGGACAGGTTCGCGGTGCGCAGGCCGAGCCACCGCTTGCCGAACGTCTGCCCCGTCTTGGTGATCAGGTAGGTGTCGTAGCCGACGTAGAGCAGTGCGCCGATGAACGACTGGGCGAGCGACTTGCCGACCTCGACGCGGTCCCCGTTCACGTCGTACTCGTTGACGCCGAAACCCCAGGTGAGCAGCCAGACGACGATACCGACGAGGATCATGTCGATGATGCGGGCGAGCGTGCGCCTGCCGCTGTCGGCGAGCGGGGCCATTCCGGCGAGCGGATCGGTGGGGCCCGCCCCGCCGCCGTAGGGGCCGGCTGCGTAGGGCGGACGGCCTCCGGACGGGGGCGGCTCCTCGCCGTACGGCGAACCCGCCCCCTCACCGGTCGGGGGCTGCTTCCTGAACGGGTCGTCTTCCGGCGGCGGTCCGGAGCCCGGGGGCGGTTCGCTGCTCATGGCCCGAGTGCACCGCGAACCCTCCGGCTCCGCATCCGGCGCGGGGCCGTCCGGAGTACCGGTTCACGTGGGCCGTCCGCGGTACCCGGTCACTCCGCGACGAACGTGTGCGCCGCCTTGTCGTGCCAGCACTGGTGCCACGGCCGGTCGAACAGGCACCACAGGACTCCCACGGCACCGACCACCAGCAGACCGGGCACGCTGTACACCAGCCAGCGGCGCAGCGCGGCGCCGAACGAGGGCGCGCCGAGCCCCTCGATGTCGCGCACCTCGATGCCGAGCAGCCTCTTGCCGAGCGTGCGGCCCCACCGTGCGGTGGGCAGTGCCTCGTACAGGATGCCGCCGAGCAGCAGCACCGCCAGCACGATGCCCAGGTACACCGCGGTGGTGCCGTCCAGCAGCCAGACGGTGACGGTGTGGCCGGTGGCCCGGGCGGCGTCGACCTTGCCGTTGACGTGGTCGGCCGCCCGAAGGCCCAGCGGCACGGCCGCCGCGGAGGTGACGGCGGCGAGGACGACGGTGTCGACGAGCCGTGCCGCCAGCCGCTTGCCGAGGCCCGCGGGGCGCGCGGCCGCCTGGCGCCGGGCGGCCGCCTGGAAGGGGTCGTCCACGGGGGGCTTCCAGGGCGCGGCGGGCTGCTCGCCCTCCGCTCCGCCGGCCAGCCGGTGCACCTGCTGCGCCCAGGACGCCGCACCGCCGCCGGGGCCGCTGGTCACCGGGCCGGAGGCGGGTCCGGGCGGGGAGGCGGCACCGGCGGGCTGCTGCGGCAGGCCCGGGGCGGGCGCCTGCACGACCTGGCGCGGTCCCTGCGGCGGCGCCGCGGCGCCGGAGGCGGGCCCCGCGGCGGGCGCCTGTGCCGCCACCCGGTCGGCGGCGGCCCGGCCGGCGCCGAAACCGGGGCCGGGCGCGGGGCCGGGGGCCGGCGCGGCTGGGGCGGCGGGCCGGGGGCCGCCGGCGTCCTCCGGGCCGGGAGCCGCCGGCGCGCCCGGGTGCCCTGTCCGGGGCGGCGCCGGACGGAAGGTCACGGTGCCGCGGTCGCCATGCGCGTCGGGCGCGGCGGGCGCGGCGGCGGCGTTCGGTTCCCGGGAGGCCGGCTCGGCGGCGGAGGGCGCCACCGGACGGCCGAGGACGAAGGTGCCGGGCGAGGAGTCCCCGGCGGTTTCGGCGGTCGGGCCTGCGGCCCCGGCGCCTGTCCCGGCGCCGGAGGTGTGCGCGCGACCGGGGGCGGGACCGGTGGCGGGGGCGGTGGCGGGACCGGTGGCGGGGGCGGGACCGGCCGGACGGGACGGCGGGACGCGCGGGTCGGCTCCCGGCGCGGCGCCCCAGAACACCCGGCGGTCCCGGTCGCCGAAACCGGACTGCAGGGCCCGGTCGGCACCCCAGGCGGAGGCGGGTTCCGGACGGGCGGCGTGCGGGTCGGCGGGCGGCTGCGGGTCCTCGTCGAAGAAGTGGGGGCCGGTCTCCTCCACCGAGGCGGCCGGGCCGACCGGTGCGGCGGCCGCCGCCGGAGCCGCCGGTGCCGGCGCCGGAGGGACCGGGGCCGCACCCGGAGGGGGCGCGAGCGGTGCGCCGTCGCTCGGTGCGGGGCGGCTGGTGCCCGGCACCCAGGATGCTCCGTTCCAGTACCGGACGTATCCAGGGATGGACGGGTCCGGGTAATACCCTTCGCGGGGCCGGTCTTCACCGGGGGCCGGGGTTGGGGCGCTCATGTCCGTCGTCCCGTATCTGTCTCGGGGGCCATAGGGGGCTCCACATCTACCAGACGAGCGCCTCAGCCACCGCCGATCCCGTCCGACCCGCCCCTTTCCGGGCAACCTCGTGCATCCGTCCGCACGGCCGGGGAAGAAAATTTTCCCGGACCCGCGTAATGCTTCCGGCTCGGCCCTGTCTCTCCTCGTACAGGCCCCGTCCGGGGGTCCCCGACGAGAGGAACCAGACGCCATGCACACCGTGGTCGAGCGTGAACTGGAACTGCACCTGATCCTGGCGCCGGAGCGGAGCATCCCGGTGCCGGCCCGGCTGGTCTACCGAACCGACGACCCCTACGCCGTCCGCATCACCTTCCACATCGACTCCGAGCACCCCGTCGACTGGACGTTCGCACGCGAGTTGCTGGTGGAGGGGGTCTTCCGGCCGTGCGGGCACGGGGACGTCCGGGTGTGGCCGACGAAGGTGGACGGCCGCAGCGTGGTCCTGGTGGCGCTCAGCTCCCCGGACGGGGAGGCGCTGCTTCAGGCGCCGACGGCCCAGGTGTCGGCCTGGCTGGAGCGGACGCTGCGGGTGGTGCCGCCGGGGTCGGAGGCCGGGCAGCTCGGCATCGACGACGGCCTCGACCGGTTGCTCGCCCGGTGAGCGGCACCCGGGCCGGTCAGAACAGCTTGCCCGGGTTGAGGATGCCCAGAGGGTCGAAGACCTCCTTGATCCGCTGCTGCATCTCCACCCCCACCGGACCGATCTCGCGGGCCAGCCAGTCCTTCTTCAGCACGCCCACACCGTGTTCGCCGGTGATGGTGCCACCGAGTTCCAGGCCGAGCGCCATGATCTCGTCGAAGGACTCGCGGGCCCGCCGGGACTCGTCGGGGTCCTGCGCGTCGAAGCAGACCGTCGGGTGCGTGTTGCCGTCCCCGGCGTGCGCGACGACACCGATGGTGAGCCGGTACCGGTCGGCGATGGCAGCGACCCCGTCCAGCATGTCGCCGAGCCGGGAGCGCGGCACGCACACGTCGTCGATCATCGTCACGCCCCTGACCGCCTCCAGCGCGGTCAGGGACAGTCGCCGGGCCTCCAGGAGCAGTTCGGACTCGGCCGTGTCCTCCGCGGGGACCACCCGGGTGGCTCCGGCCGCCTCGCACAGCGCTCCGACGGCGGCCAGGTCGGCTGCCGGGTCGGCGGTGTCGAAGCCGGCCAGCAGCAGGGCCTCGGTGGTCTCGGGCAGGCCCATGCGGGCGAGGTCGTTGACCGCCTTGACGGTCGTGCGGTCCATCAGTTCGAGGAGTGAGGGGAGGTGCCCGCCCGCCGTCCGCCCGCCGTCGCCCTTCCGCGGACGCCGTTCCCGCCCCTCCGCCTTCATGATCCGGCACACGGCGTCGCAGGCGTCCGCCGCCGAGGCGAACTCCGCCGCCAGCACGAGCTGCCGCGGCGGCCGCGGCCGCAGGCCCAGCACCGCCCGGACGACGACGCCGAGGGAGCCCTCGGAGCCGACGAAGAGGCGGGTCAGGTCGTATCCGGCGACGCCCTTGGCGGTGCGCCGGCCGGTGGACATCAGGCGGCCGTCGGCGAGGACGACGTCCAGGCCGAGGACGTACTCGGCCGTCACCCCGTACTTCACGCAGCACAGGCCGCCGGAGGCGGTGCCGATGTTCCCGCCGATGGTGCAGGTCTCCCAGCTGGAGGGGTCGGGCGGGTAGTAGAGGCCTTGCTCGTCGACCGCGCGGGAGAGGGTGGCGTTGACGACCCCGGGCTCGACCACGGCGACATGGTCCACCGGGTTGATCTCCAGGATGCGGTCCATCCTGGTCAGGGACAGGGCGATACAGCCGTCGGAGGCGTTCGCGCCGCCCGACAGGCCGGTGCGGGCGCCCTGCGGGACGACCGGGACGCGCAGTGCGGTGGCGGTGCGCATGACGTGCTGCACCTGTTCCACGGTGCGCGGCAGGACGACCGCGGCCGGAACGCCGGCCGGGCAGAAGCTCGCCATGTCGTGTGCGTAGGAGGCGGTGACGTCGGGGTCGGTCAGGACCGCGTCGGCCGGCAGGCCGGCGAGCAGTCGGTCGACGAGGCTGCCCGTCACGTCGTCGTCGGGTGCTGCGGTACGGCTCACGATCACAGGTTCGCACCCGGGGCCATCGGTGTGAACCCGTGGGCGGCCGGCTTCGGCCGTCCGGGCGCGGTCCCCGCCGGGACGCACAGTGACGCCATGGACAACCGGACGGGCGGCGCCGTGGAGGGCCGCGCAGCGGACGACACGGCCGACACGGACAGGACAGGCGGGACGGACACCGCAGGCGGGACGGACACCGCGGGCGGGACGGAGGACGGAGCGGGGAGCGGGGCCGGCGAGGCGGCGGCCGGGGGCGCGGCGCGGGGGCGCGGGCGGGGGGCGGTCAGGGCGGCGGCCGCCGCCCTGGTCGGCTGTGCCGCCCTGGTCGGCTGTGCCGTGCTGGGCGGTGCGGCGCTGCTGTTCCTGCCCGCCCTGAGGCAGTCCGGCGGCGGGCCGCCCGCCCCGGCGGCCGGCGCACGGGCGCAGGCCGCGGTCGGTGCGCACCTGCCGGTCGGGCTGCCCGAGCTGGCCGCCCTGATCGCCGGGCGGGAGGCCCGGGTGCGGACGCATCCGCGGGACGCGCGGGCCTGGGCACTGCTCGGCTCCGCCTACGTGGAGCAGGGCAGGCGGACGGCGGGTGCCGCCGAGTTCTACCCGAAGGCGGAGCGGGCGCTGCACTCCTCGCTGAAGGCGGGTCCCCCGGGGAACCCCGAGGCCCTGGAGGGACTGGCGGCGCTGGCGAACGCCCGCCGCGACTTCCGGACCGGGCAGCGGTGGGCGCGGGCCGTGCTCGAGCGGCATCCGAAGCGGTGGACGGCGTACCCGCTGCTGATCGAGGCGGACACCGGCCTCGGCGACCACTCGGCGGCCCGGAAGGCCCTGGACCGGCTGCTGCGGCTGCGCTCCGGGCCGGCCGTGCGGGCGCAGGCCGCCTCGGTCCAGCGGGACGGCGGCCGGCGCGAGGACGCGGCGGCCGCGCTGGCCGACGCGGCGGCGGCCGCCGGGCGGCCGGCCGAGCGGGCTGCCTACCTGGAGCGCGGCGGGCGGCTGGCCTGGGAGCGCGGCGACCGGCAGGACGCACTGCGCCACTTCCGGGCGGCGCTGCGGATCGACCCGGATCTGCGGGCCGCGCAGGCCGGGGAGGGCCGGGCGCTGGCCGCGCTGGGCCGCACCTCCCAGGCGCTGCGCGCGTACCGGGCGGCGCTCGCCCGACAGCCGGAACCGCAGTACGCGCTGGAACTGGGCGAGCTGTACGAGTCCCTGGGTCTGCGGGAGGCGGCGCGCGTCCAGTACGACCTGCTGCGGAGCAGGGTGCGCTCCGAGGCGGCCGGCGGAGTGGACGGCGCTCTGCTGCTGGGCCGGTTCGAGGCGGATCACGGTGATCCGGCGGCGGCGGTGCGCCGGCTGCGGGCCGAGTGGGGGCGGCAGCCGGGCACCCCCGTGGCCGACGCGCTCGGCTGGGCCCTGCACCGGGCGGGGGACGACCGGGAGGCGCTGCGGTACGCGGTGCTCGCCACGGACGAGAAGCACGGCGGCGGGGTGCGCAGCGCCCCGTACGCGTTCCACCGCGGCATGATCGAGAAGGCGCTGGCGCTGGAGGGCCCGGCGCGGCGGCATCTGCGGGAGGCGCTGCGGATCAATCCGTACTTCTCGCCGGTGCGGGCGCCCGAGGCGCGGGCGGCGCTGGCGGGACTGGGCGAGCCGGCGGCGGAGCCGCCGCCGGACGGGGGCGCCTGACGGGGCGGCCGGACGGTTGCGGCCGCCCACCGCGCCGCCCACCGCGCCGCCCGCCCGGGGCCGGGGCTCCGGGCGGGCGGGCGCGGGCGGACAGCGGACGGGCGGACGGGGCGGGCGTGCGGACGGGCGCGGACAGCGGGCGGACGGGCGCGGGCGGGTGCCCGAGGGCCGGCGCCGGCCGCGTCCCGGACCGCGTCCTAGAGGTTGCCGCGCCTCTCCTGCTCCCGCTCGATGGCCTCGAACAGGGCCTTGAAGTTGCCCTTGCCGAAGCCCATCGAGCCGTGGCGCTCGATGAGTTCGAAGAAGACGGTCGGACGGTCCTGGACCGGCTTGGTGAAGATCTGCAGCAGGTAGCCGTCCTCGTCGCGGTCGGCGAGGATCTTCATTTCGCGCAGCGTCTCGATCGGCACCCGGGTGTCGCCGACCCACTCGCCGAGGGTGTCGTAGTACGAGTCGGGGGTGTCCAGGAACTGCACGCCGGCCGCCCGCATCGCGCGGACCGTCTGCACGATGTCGTTGGTGTTGAGCGCGATGTGCTGGACGCCGGCGCCGCCGTAGAACTCGAGGTACTCGTCGATCTGGGACTTCTTCTTGGCGACGGCGGGCTCGTTGATCGGGAACTTGACCTTGAGGGTGCCGTCGGCCACGACCTTCGACATCAGCGCGCTGTACTCGGTCGCGATGTCGTCGCCCACGAACTCCTTCATGTTCGTGAAGCCCATGACCTTGTTGTAGAACCCCACCCACTCGTTCATGCGGCCGAGTTCGACGTTGCCGACGCAGTGGTCGACGGCCTGGAACATGCGCTGGGCGGGCGGCTCGACGATCGGTGCGGCGGCCGTGTAGCCGGGCAGGTAGGGGCCGTCGTAGCCGGTGCGCTCGACCAGGGTGTGGCGGGTCTCGCCGTAGGTGGCGATCGCGGCGAGGACGACCGTGCCGTGCTCGTCCTTCACCTCGTGCGGCTCGGTCACCGAGCGGGCGCCGTGCTCGACGGCGTAGGCGTGCGCGGCGCGCGCGTCCGGAACCTCGATGGCGAGGTCGACGACGCCGTCGCCGTGCTCGGCCACGTGCTCGGCGAGGAAGCGGCCCCAGTCGGTGGCGGGCTTGACGACCGAGGTGAACACGAAGCGGGCGGAGCCGCTCTCCAGGACGTAGCTCGCCGTCTCGCGGCTGCCGTTCTCCGGTCCGGAGTAGGCGACCAGCTTCATGCCGAAGGCGGTGGAGTAGTAGTGCGCCGCCTGCTTGGCGTTGCCCACGGCGAAGACGACCGCGTCCATTCCCTTGACCGGGAAGGGGTCGGCCTGCCGGGCGGTGTCGGGAGTGTGGTGTGTGGTCTGCGTCATGTCCGCAGCCTGGCGCCGCTCTGCAAGGTGCGCAATAGTTCGCTCGTTCACTGGACAATATGCTCAGCCGAATGGGCGCAAGGGCCGCCTTTCTGTACAGGATGACCACCCGGAAGGGGTTCGTCGATGGCGATCGATCATCTGGACGCGCGGATCGTCCTGCTGCTGGCCCGGGAGCCGCGTATCGGGGTGCTGGAGATGTCCCGGCGGCTGGGGGTGGCCCGGGGGACGGCGCAGGCCCGGTTGGACCGGCTTCAGTCGAATGGAGTCATCCGCGGATTCGGGCCCCAGGTCGACCCGGCGGCACTGGGGTATCCGGTGACCGCCTTCGCGACGTTGCAGATCCGGCAGGGTCAAGGGGCTGACGTGCGCGCCCACTTGGCGACCGTCCCGGAGGTGCTGGAGCTGCACACCACGACGGGCGGCGGGGACATGCTGTGCCGTCTGGTGGCCCGCTCGAACGCCGATCTCCAGCGCGTGATCGACCGGGTTGTCGGGTTTGATGGCATTGTTCGGGCTTCCACCGCGATCGTGATGGAGAATCCCGTTCCGCTGCGGATCATCCCGCTGGTGGAGCAGGCGGCGGAGGACCGGCGGCAACGGGAGTGACCGAACCTGTGGGGTGACCGCGTGTGAACTTCTGGGATTACCTGGGCGGCCAGCACCAGCAGTTGCTCGCCGACGCCTACCAGCACGCCAGCGCCGTGTTCCAGTGCATGGTGGTGGCGACGGCGCTGGGTGTGGTGATCGGCGTGGTCACCTACCGCTCGGAGTGGGCGGGCACCCTGGCCACGACGGCCACGTCGACGATCCTCACCGTCCCCTCGCTGGCCATGATCGGTCTGCTCATCCCGATCGTGGGTCTGGGCGTGCCGCCGACGGTGATCGCGCTGACGCTGTACGGGCTGCTGCCGATCGTCCGGAACGCGATCGTGGGACTGCGCGGGGTCGATCCGGCCCTGGTGGACGCGGCCACGGGCATCGGGATGTCCCGCATGGGGAGGCTGCTGCGGGTGGAGCTGCCGCTGGCCTGGCCGCCCATCCTGACCGGCATCCGGGTGTCGACGCAGATGCTGATGGGCATCGCGGCCATCGCCGCGTACGCCTCCGGCCCCGGGCTGGGCAACGAGATCTTCCGCGGTATCGCCTCGCTGGGCAGCGCGAACGCCCTGAACCAGGTGCTCGCGGGCACGGTCGGGATCATCATCCTGGCCCTCCTGTTCGACGCCGCGTACGTCCTTCTCGGACGGCTGACCATTTCCAGGGGGATCCGTGCCTGACAGCCCTGACAGCCCGGACGGCAACACGACCGCCGAGCCCGCCGGTCCGGCCGACGGTCCCTCCGAGGGCGGCGGGACCGGTGCCGCGGCGGACGGTGGCACCGGCGCGAACGGCGCCCCCGCGACCGGCGCCACCATCGAGTTGGAGAACCTCACCAAGCTGTACCCCGGCAACCCCAACCCGGCCGTCGACAACGTCAACATGGAGATCAAGGCGGGCGAGATCGTCATCCTGGTCGGGCCGTCCGGCTGCGGCAAGTCGACGACCCTGAAGATGATCAACAGGTTGATCGAGCCGACCGGCGGCCGGATCCGGATCGGCGGCGAGGACGTCACCGACATGGACCCGGTCAAGCTGCGCCGCCAGGTCGGGTACGCGATCCAGTCGGCCGGTCTGTTCCCGCACATGACGGTGGCGGAGAACGTCGCGCTGGTGCCGAGGATGGTCGGCTGGTCGAAGTCGCGGATCAAGGCGCGGGTGGCGGAGCTGCTCGACCTGGTGGGACTGGACCCGGGCGAGTTCCAGGGGCGCTATCCGCGCCAGCTCTCCGGTGGACAGCAGCAGCGCGTCGGCGTGGCCCGGGCGCTGTCGGCGGACCCTCCGGTACTGCTGATGGACGAGCCGTTCGGTGCGGTCGACCCGATCACCCGCGACCACCTCCAGGACGAACTGATCCGGCTGCAGCACGAGTTGCACAAGACCATCGTGTTCGTCACCCACGACTTCGACGAGGCGATCAAGCTCGGCGACCGGATCGCGGTGCTGCGGGAGAAGTCGCACATCGCCCAGTTCGACACGCCGGAGGCGATCCTCACCAACCCCTCGGACGACTTCGTGTCCGGTTTCGTGGGCGCGGGCGCGGCGCTGAAGCGGCTCAACCTGACCCGGGTGCGGGATGTCGGCATCACCGCCTACCCGACCGTGCGGATCGACGACCCGCTCCAGGACATCTTCGTCAAGCTGCGGTCGGGCGGCACCAACGAGTTGCTGATGCTGGACCGGCGCGGCCGCCCCTACAAGTGGTTGCGGCGGGGCGACCTGATGCGGGCCAAGGGCTCGCTGGCACGGGCCGGAACGCTGGTGAACGACACGGTGACCCGGGACGCGACGCTGCGCGACGCGCTGGAGGCCGTGCTGACGGACAACGCGGGCCGGGTGCCGGTGACCGGGCGGCGCGGCGAGTACACGGGCGTCGTCGACATGGAGACGCTGATGAACTCGGTGCACGAGCTGCTGGAGGCCGACCGCCTGGAAGCCCTGGAGCACCAGCACGAACTGGAGGAGACCCGCAGCTCGCAGACGCACTTCGAGCAGGAGGGCATGACGGGCGGGGAGGCGAAGGCGTGACGACCTCTTCGGACCGGCGCCCCGAGGGCGAGCCCGAGGTCGAGGGCGACCTTCTCCACGACGGCGAGGACACCGAGGCGCCCCCTCCCCCGTCGCCCTCCCGGAGGGTCAGCGCGATCACCTGGCAGAAGCTGGTGTTCCTGCCCGCGTTCCTGGTGGCGGTGCTGCTGGCGACCTGGGCGTGGTTCCAGCAGGCGGAACTGGACACCATCTCCAAGAACGCGCTGGCCAAGGGGGAGGTGTCGAAGGCGCTGTGGCAGCACGTCCAGCTGACCGCGATCTCCACCTTCTTCGTACTGATCATCGCGATCCCGCTGGGCATCCTGCTGACCCGCCGGATGTTCCGCAAGGCGACCCCGGTGGCGATGGCGTTCGCCAACATGGGTCAGGCGACGCCGGCGCTGGGCCTGCTGGCGCTGCTGGTGATCTGGCTCGGCATCGGCCGCAGGTCCGCCCTGATCGGCATCATCATCTACGCCATCCTGCCGGTGCTGTCGAACACGATCACCGGGCTGCGGGCGAACGACCCGACGCTGCTGGAGGCCGCACGCGGTATCGGGATGTCCCCGCTGGGTGTGCTGCAGAAGGTGGAGCTGCCGCTGGCGGTGCCGCTGATCCTGGCGGGCGTCCGCACGGCCCTGGTGCTGAACGTCGGCACGGCGACCCTGGCGGTGTTCGGCGGGGGCGGCGGGCTGGGCGTGCTGATCACCACCGGCATCACCACCCAGCGGATGCCGGTGCTGCTGCTGGGGTCGATCCTGACGATCGCGCTCGCCCTGCTGGTGGACTGGCTGGCCTCCCTGGCCGAACTGCTGCTCAGGCCGCGCGGACTGGAGGTGGGGACATGAGGCGGCGTCTGTGTCTGGTCCTGGCGGGCGCGCTGCTGCTCCCGGCGGGCTGCGGTCTGACCAGCGGCTCCCCGATGGTCGACGACGTCTCGCCCGGCTCGATCGGCCAGGGCCTGCCGTTGAAGGGTGCCGATCTGACGGTCACCTCCAAGGAGTTCACCGAGCAGCTGATCCTCGGGGCGATCATGGGCATCGCCTTCGAGGCGGCCGGCGCGAACGTCCTGGACCGCACCGGCATCCAGGGGTCGATCGGCGCCCGGGAGGCCGTCAAGAGCGGGAACGCCGACGGCATGTACGAGTACACGGGCACCGCCTGGATCACCTACCTGGGCCACAGCAACCCCATCCCCGACCCCATGGCCCAGTGGGAGGCGGTCCGCAAGGCCGACGCGAAGAACGGGCTGACCTGGCTGCCGCCGGCCCCGCTGAACAACACCTACGCGCTGGCCATGAACCAGGCCAACTTCAAGAAGTACGGCACGGAGACGCTGTCCCAGGTGGCCGAGCTGGCCAAGTCCGACCCGGGCGCGGTGACCCTGTGCGTGGAGGGCGAGTTCGCCAACCGGGCCGACGGGCTGCCGGGGATGCAGAAGAAGTACGGGATGGACCTGCCGGCGGCGAACATCACGCAGATGGACACCGGCATCATCTACACCCAGGTCGCGAAGGGCGCCTGCACCTACGGCGAGGTGTTCACCACCGACGGACGGATCAAGTCCATGAACCTGGTGGTGATGGAGGACGACAAGAAGTTCTTCCCCAACTACAACGCGGCCCCGGAGATCAACACCAAGGCCTTCGAGAAGCACCCGGAGATCGCCGAGGTCCTGAACCCGATCACCAGGAAGCTGACCAACGCGGTCGCGCAGGATCTGAACGGCAGGGTCGACGTGGACGGCCAGGACCCGCACCAGGTGGCACTGGACTGGCTCAAGAACGAGGGCTTCGTGAAGTAGGGGTAGGGGGCCGAGGGCCGGGCGGGGGCGGCACGGATCCGGCGCCGCACCCGTCCCCGCATGCCCGTGCGGTGTTCGCCGCCCGCTCGGCCGGGACGGCGCCGCGTCGACCGGGGGTCCGGTGAGGGCGGCTTCCTCCGGCTGGGCCGGAGTACCGCGGCGCCGGCCGGGCATTCCGCCGGGCGTGGCATCGGCGGGCAACACGACCGGTTCGGCGGCGGAAAGGGCAGTGTCCGGGACGGCTCGCGGATTCCGGCCGGCGCTGCGGCCGACGGGGTGGGAGCAGCGGCGGGCCCGGGTTCCGCTCGGGGCGTGCCGGGACCGGCCGGGACGCGGCCCGCGGCGGTGCCGGCCGGCCCGCCGGGGGGCCTCCACCCCAATGGCAGGAACCTGCCAAAACAGGGCCGGCGCCCGGAAGGGGCCTGCAGTCGGGCACCCGGGCGATGACGATCCGTGACCGCGCGACCGCCGTGGGGGACCCGCGCCGGTCCGGGCCCCGTCCACGCGGAGCCGCCCCACCGGAACAGCAATCCGGGCATTGCGTGCATCTCACGTGGCCGACCTCAGGACCCCTCCAGGACCGCCCGGCCCGCGGCTCTCCTGCGGGCCGCGGCCGCGACGTCGCCGATCCACCGCTCGTCGGGATGCCCGACGCAGGCCTCCTCCAGGCGGTCCCAGAGCGAGGAGTGCGTCCAGGTGGTGAACCTGCGGTGCGCCGTGGCCGAGGAGACCGCGAACGAGGACGGCAGCTGCCGCCAGGCACAGCCCGAGACCAGCACGTAGACCACCGCGGTGAAGGCCCGCCGCTCGTCCAGCGGGGCCGTGCCGCCGCCCTGCCGGCGGCCGGTGAAGGCGGGCAGCAGCGGTTCGACCACGCCCCACATCCCGTCCGGCACCAGCCGCCGGGCCAGCTCGTATTCCATCGTTCCCCCATTCCGCGGACGCCTTTCGCATTCGGCCGTCCGCCTTATGTGCCGTCGACCCGACCACGTGAGACATGGAATCGCCCGGCATCGGACCGAAGTCGGGCTCGATCCGGCGACCATGCCTTGCCCCACGACGCCTGTCCACCGCACGCGACCGCCATTACAGAACGTTCAATTCCCCTTGGCCGCAGCACGTGAACGGCCTTACACGGTGGTCATGGCTACCGTGCCGGGGCCGTTGACATGCCTGTGAACGGGATGTAAATCTGTCACGCATCGAATCAGGGGGTGAAAATCCCGATGCCATGACGAAGCGGTTTTCGACGAGTTCACAACGGACGTCTGCAGCCCTGCCCACGGCCTTTTCACGCGGCTTCTCATTCATCGCACCGACGGAATTCCCGTGCGAAATTCCCTGGAATAATTCCAGGCATTCCTTCTCGCTCCCACCCAAGAACGCCCGAGAAATCGGGTGCGCCGGCCGGGTCCCCGGCGGCGCTGTGCACCATCTCGCAGAGAAGGAGATCCCCATGAAGAAGATCGCCGTGCGCAAGGCCGGGACCGTCCGCCTGACGTCCGCCGCCGCGGCCACGTACTGCTGCGGCACCAACCCCGCCTGATCCCAGGCAGGTGCGCGCCGGGCCCGGTGCCCGGCGCGCACCGCACACCGGCCGCCGACCAGTGAGGTGAGGCAGTGACGACACCGCCGTCCCGGGACTTCGACGAACCTGTGCGGCTGCATCCGCTCACCTACCTGGCGGAGGGCGAGGAAGTCACCGTCGGGCGGGCCGACATCGACTCCTACGGCCTCTTCCCGCCGGACGGAGCCGAACTGCTGCGCCGCCTGGAGGCCGGCACGCCGCCGAACGCCGCTGCCCGCTGGTACACCGAGCAGTACGGCGAGCAGGTGGACATGGCCGAGTTCCTCGAGGTGCTCGAGGAACTCGAACTGGTGGTCAAGGACGGGGAGCAGGTGTCCGCGCCGACGGGCCCGGTGCGCTGGCAGCGTCTCGGCGCGGCCGTCTTCTCCCCGCTCGCGTGGGCCGGCTACGGCCTGCTCGTACTGGCCGCCGTGGTCGCCATGATCCGCCGGCCCGACCTGGCGCCGCACTACCAGAACCTGTTCTTCACCCGCCGGTCACTGGTGCTGCTCACCCTCGGCATCGTCATCGGCCAGGTGCCGCTGATCCTGCTGCACGAGGCCGCGCACGCGCTCGCGGGCCGCCGCCTCGGACTCAACTCCACGCTGTCGATCAGCCGCCGCTTCTACTACGTGGTCTTCGTGACCGCGCTCGACGGCCTGGTCGCCGTACCCCGGCGCAAGCGCTACCTGCCGATGCTCGCCGGAATGATCACCGATGTGGTGGCCGTCTGCGGCCTGACCCTGGTCGCCGCGGCGCTGCACGACGCGACCGGCGCGGGGGGCCTGGTGCGGCGGCTGTGCCTGTCGATGGCCTTCGCGGCCGTGCTGCGGCTGGTCTGGCAGTTCTACTTCTTCCTCCGCACCGACCTGTACTACCTCGCCATCACCGTGCTCGGCTGCAACGACCTGCAGACCACGGCCCGCCAGATGCTGCGCAACCGCCTGATGCGGCTGCTGCGCAGGCCGGAGCGGACGGTGGACGAGAGCACCTGGCGCGAGCGCGACCGCGACGTCGCCCGCTGGTACTCCTGGCTGATGCTGGCCGGGTACGTCTTCCTCACCGTCACCCTGCTGACCGCCGCGATACCCACCGGCATACGCCTGACCGAGGTCGCGGTCCACAAGCTCCACACCGACCTGTCCCCGGTCAACGTCGCCGACGTGCTGACGTTCCTCGTCCTCAACTTCTGGGAACCGGTCCTCGCCGCCTACCTGGCGTTCCGTGCCTGGCGGCGCCGCAGCCGCCCGGCCGTCCCGACCGCGAAGGAGACCGCACATGCAGCAGGCTGACCCCACGGCCCCCGGACATCTGAGGTGCCACGGCGGGACCCGGCGCTCCCGGGCCGCGGCCGTGGGCGCCCGCCGGCTGCCGCCCGGGCTCCTGGAACCGGTCGACGCGCACCGCAGGCTGCGCGGACCGTACACCGCGGCGGGCACCGTGGCACGGGCGCTGGTGCCGGCGGTACTCGCGGCCGACCCCGAGCTGGTACGCCGACACGACATCGAACTGCTCTCCGTCGCACCCGAGTTGGCGGACCTGGTGCCCAACTCGCGGGAGACCCTGACCTCCATGGCGCTGCCCGCGGAACGCACCCGCTTCTACGCCCGGCTGCGCACCCGGCGGATCGCCGGCGGACTGGTGGAGTTCGTCCGCGACGCGCTGCCCGCCCTCGGCCATGACGGTCCGCGGTGCCTGCTGGTGGAGAACGTCGAGCACGCCGAGGCCACGGACCGGGAGTTCCTCGCCGCGCTGCTGCGGCGCGTCGACGCGGACGTCCTGACCGTCGTGCTGTGCGGCGCCCACGCCCCGGACCCCGGCGGCGTGCTGGCCTCCGTCCTGGAGCACCGCACCACCGAGGTGGCCGTGCGCCCGGACGACTCCGCGCCGGCGGCCGACGCGGGTGACGGCGGCGACGAGGAGCAGGCCCGGCGCTGGGTCGAGGCCGACGGGCTGCTCGACGGCCCCGACGGCGAGGCCGCCCGCAGAGCCTACCGGTCGCTGCCGGACGCCGACCGCGCCGCCCTGCACGACCGGCGCGCCGCACGGCTGCGGGAGGCGGAGGAGTTCTCGCTCGCCCTCGGCGCGCTGCCGTACCACCTGGAGCGCGGCAGCGACCCGGTGGCCGAGGCCGTGCCCGCCCTGTGGACCGCATCGGACCACTGCCTGGTCAACGGCTTCTACGACGCCGTCGTCGACTACGGCCGCCGCGGCCAGCGCCTGGTGGACGGCCGGCAGGACAGCGGGCGGTGGTGGAGGTTCGGCGTGCAGCTCGGCCTGGCCCTGTCGATCCTGGGCCGCACGAAGGAGGCCGAGGCGGTCTACGACGAGGCGCGGCTGCTCTCCACCGACCCGGCGGTGCACATGGCGTGCGCCTACTCCACCGCCATGCTGTACACCCGCCACAACGACCCGGCCGACCGCGACGAGAAGAAGGCCAAGGCGCTCCTCAACGGGGCGATCGCCACCGCGTCCCTGCTGCAGGACCGGGTGGAACGGGCCTTCCAGAGCGCGTTCTACCGGAACGGCCGCGCGCTCGTGGAGGTCAACCTCGGGGACCCCCAGGAGGCGCTGCGGCTGGTCACCGAGTGCATCGAGGACCTGGACGAGCGGCTCACCCCCGACGAGCACCGGCTGCACCGCTCGGTGCTCAAGAACAACCGCGCCCGGGTGTACGCGGGCCTGGGCCGACTCGACGACGCGCTCGCCGACTACGCGGTCGTCATCGAGCAGGACCCCAACCACGCGGAGCACTACCTGGAGCGGGGCAACCTGTTCCGCCGCCTGGGCCGCACCGGGGAGGCGCTCGCGGACTACTCCCGCGCCCTCAGCCTGTCGCCGCCGTTCCCCGAGATCTACTACAACCGCGGCGACCTGCGGCTGAACGAGGGCGACGTGGACGGGGCGCTCGCCGACTTCGGCTACGTCATCGAGCAGGACCCGGAGTTCGTCGACGCGTACATCAACCGCTGCGCCATCCACCTGGAGGCCGGGGACCCGGCCGCGGCCCTCGCCGACGCCCGGGCCGGACTGCGGGTCGACCCCGACAACGCCCATCTGCACGCGGCGGTCGGACAGGCGCTCACCGAGAGCGGCGAACCCGGCGAGGCGGAGGCCGCCTACGACCGCGCGGTGGCCGCCGACCCGGACCTGGTGAGCGCCCTGTCCGGGCGGGCCGGCGTCCGCTACGAGGCGGGACGCCTGCAGGACGCCCTGGCGGACCTGTGCCGTGCGGTCGAACTCGCGCCGAAGGACCCCGCCCTGCGCTACAACCGCGCCTTCCTCCACCAGGAGGCCGGCCACCGGCAGGAGGCCCTGGACGACCTGGAGCTGGCCGCCGTGCTCGACCCCGAGGACGCCGAGACCGCCGAGGCGCTCGCCGCCCTGCGCGGCCGGCCGGACGGAGCATGACGACCCGGCCCGAAGCCGCGCTGGTGCCCGGCGGCGCGGCCGGTACGCCGTCGCGGCGTGCCGCACCGGCCGGTCCCGGCGAGCGAGCGCTGCGCGACGTGCTGGGCCGGTACGCCACCGGCGTCACCGTGGTCACCTGCGCCGGGGCGCCGGGCGGCCCGGCCGGGCTGACGGTCAACTCGTTCACGTCCGTCTCGCTCGACCCGCCCCTGGTCCTGTGGTGCCTCGCGCTGTCCTCACGGGCCCGGCCGGCCTTCACCGCCGCCGAGTACTTCGCCGTGAACGTGCTCGCCGCCGGCCAGCGCGACCTGGCGGCCAGGTTCGCCGGCCCGGGCGACCGGTTCCGCGGGCTGGCCGTGCGGTCCGGGCCGCACGGGGAGCCGCTGCTGCCGGGCGCCGCGGCGACGCTGTGCTGCCGGCGCTCCGGGCTGGTGCCCGCCGGCGACCACCTCCTGCTGCTCGGGGCCGTGGAGCAGCACACCCGTACCGGCCGCCGGGTGCTGCTGTTCGCCGACGGCGCCTACCACGAGGGTCCGGCGGCCCCGGCCCCCCGGAGCGCCGGCGCCGCGGTCACGCCCGCGGAGCCGGACCGGGGCCGTCCACCGTCCTGACGTTCGACGCTGCCCCGGCGCCGGGCAGGGCTCCCACCGGTGCCGGGCAGGCGAAGCGCCCCTAGCAGCTCGGCACTGCTCCCTTGTCCTTCTCCAGCGCGGTCAGGGCGTTCACCGCGCCCTGCAGGGTGGTGATCGGGACCAGCCGCAGTCCGCGGGGCAACTCGGCCCGCGCGTCGGCGCACTCGGCCCGGGGGACCAGGAACACCGTCGCCCCGTCACGGCGCGCGGCCTGCGTCTTCAGCGCCACTCCCCCGACGGGGCCGACCGTGCCGTCGGCGGTGATGGTGCCGGTGCCGGCGATGGTGCGCCCTCCGGTCAGGTCGCCGCCGCCGCCGTCGCCGTCCAGCTTGTCGATGATGCCGAGGGTGAAGAGCAGCCCGGCGCTGGGGCCGCCGACGTCGGCCAGGGTGAGGGTGACCTTGACGTCCTCGCCGCCCAGCTTGAGGTAGCGCAGGGCGGCCCGGGTCGCCGCGTTCTGCGACTGCTGCATCTGCCGGGCGTTGTGCTTCTCGATCTCCTTGACGCTCTCGCCGCTCGGGTAGACCGCGTCGCGCGGCATGATCGCCCGGTCGGTGTCGAACCAGCCGTCGATCACATCGCCCAGTGAGACGTGGGTGTTCGGGGAGGTCGCCTCGATGGTCGTCATCCGCAGCTGACCGCTGGTGGTGCGGACCGGGGCACCGGAGATCGTGATCACCGGGGTGCCCTGGTGGTCGCCCAGGACGTTCGCGGTCAGGCCCGGTTGCGCCACCGTGAACGGCAGCGGCGCGAACACCGCCGTGGCGAGCAGGGCCACGGCGGGCAGGGCGCAGACGGCGACGGCCTGGGGGCGTGTGAGGCGAGAGAGCACGGGGTCAATCTAACCCGGGGCCGCGGACCGGCCCTCCGGCCGCCCCGGCCGCGACCGGCGCCGCGCCCCGCCGGGCGGCGTCCGGAACGCTGCGGCGCCCGTACGGCGCCCTCACGGGCCCCGCAACGGCCCCGCACGGGCCCCCCGCCCGGGGGCGCTGCGCGGGCTGCCGTGTGCGGGCGCCGGTGGGTGCCGGCCGCCGTCAGCGCAGCGCCTCGGCCACCTCCCGTGCCGCGTCGACGACCCGCGACCCCACCCGCTCCGGCACCGCGTCGGCCAGCATCACCACGCCCACGCTGCCCTCGACCCCGGTCACACCCAGCAGCGGCGCGGCGGCACCGCTGGCGCCCGCCTCCAGCTCGCCGTGGGTGAGGGTGTATCCGGGGTCCGCCGGCAGTTGCCCGCGGGCCGAGAGGATCGCCCGGCCGGCGGCCCCCCGGTCCAGCGGATGCCGGAACCCGGCCCGGTAGGCCACGTGGTAGTCCGTCCAGGTCGGCTCGACGACCGCCACGGCCAACGCCTCGGTGCCGTCCACCAGCGTCAGGTGCGCGGTCGCCCCTATGTCCTCGGCGAGCGCCCGCAGCGCGGGCAGTGCCGCCTCCCGCACCAGCGGGTGCACCTGGCGGCCCAGGCGCAGCACCCCGAGCCCGACCCGGGCGCGGCCGCCCAGGTCGCGCCGGATGAGCGCGTGCTGCTCCAGGGTGGCGAGCAACCGGTACACCACGGTCCGGTTGACGCCCAGTTTGAGGGAAAGCTCGGTGACGGTCAGCCCGTGGTCCGTGTCGGCCAGCAGTTTGAGGACCCGTAGTCCTCGGTCGAGCGTCTGGGAGGTCTCCGCGGTCACGACGCCCATTCCTCCAAGCGGTGAGGTCCGCGGCCTCCTCGCGGCGGTGCGTCGCCGAGTCCCGTCAGCGACGCGCTTCAGAGGCCGCCGATCGGTGAAGGCCCGGCTTGCCCCGGACCCGAGTCGCTTCACGGCTGCGCTCCGCGGCGGCGCTGCCACGGGGCGTGTGCGTAGCGGGACAGTAGCGAAGCAGGTTCGCTCAGCGGAAGCCTCCGTCCAGAATCCGGTCATCGACCGGTGGTGACTTCTTCCGTTCGTCCCGATACGTACCGCGCACGGCGGCGTCGGCGGGCATCGGTGACCACCGCGGGAGGTCGCGCGCGGGCCGCGACCGCACCCCCCGCCGGAGGGGGTCACTTCATCCGCGTCGCCCACTCCTGCACCTTGGCGATGCGCTGCCGCAGCTGTCCGGCGGTCGCCTCGGCGCTCGGCGGGCCGCCGCACACCCGGCGCAGCTCGGTGTGGATCACCCCGTGCGGCTTGCCGCTCTGGTGGACGTAGGCGCCGACCAGGGTGTTGAGCTGCCGGCGCAGTTCCATCAGCTCCTTGTGGCTGACGACCGGCCGGCGCTCGGCGGGCAGCTCCAGCAGGTCGGCCTCCGCGTCGGGCTTCTTGCGGCTGTGCGCGATCTGCCGGGCCTGCCGCTTCTGCAGCAGCAGTTCCACCTGCTCCGGCTCCAGGAGGCCCGGGATGCCGAGGTAGTCCTGCTCCTCCTCGCTGCCGGGATGGGCCTGCATACCGAAGTCGGCGCCGTTGTAGGTGACCCGGTCGAAGACGGCGTCGGACTCCAGCGCCTCGAAGGGCAGCATGTCCTGCTCGCCGGTGTCCTCGTCCTGCTGCTGCTCGGCCTCCTTGAGGAGCTTGTCCTCCTCGGCGTACGGGTCCTCCTCGCCGTCCTTCTTCGGCTTGTCGAGGACGTGGTCCCGTTCGCGCTCCATCTCGTTGGCGAAGCCCAGCAGGTCGGGAACGGTCGGCAGGAACACGGAGGCGGTCTCGCCCCGCCGCCGCGACCGCACGAAACGACCGACGGCCTGCGCGAAGAACAGCGGTGTGGAGATCGTGGTCGCGTACACGCCCACCGCGAGGCGGGGCACGTCGACTCCCTCGGAGACCATGCGGACGGCGACCATCCACCGGTCGGTGCCGTGGCTGAACTCGTCGATCCGGTCGGAGGCGCCCGCGTCGTCGGAGAGCACGACGGTCGCCGGGCGGCCGGTGATCTCGCGGATCAGCTTGGCGTAGGAGCGCGCGGAGTCCTGGTCGGAGGCGATGACTAGGGCACCGGCGTCGGGGACGGCCTTGCGGACCTCGGTCAGCCGCTGGTCGGCGGCGCGCAGCACGGACGGCATCCACTCGCCCCGCGGGTCCAGCGCGGTGCGCCAGGCCTGGCTGATCGCGTCCTTGGTCATCGGCTCGCCGAGCCGGGCCTCGATCTCGTCGCCGGCCTTGGTGCGCCAGCGCATGTTGCCGCTGTAGGAGAGGAAGATGACCGGGCGGACGACGTTGTCGGCGAGGGCGGAGCCGTAGCCGTAGGTGTAGTCGGCGGCGGACCGCCGGATCCCGTCGTTGCCCTCCTCGTACGCGACGAAGGGGATCGGGTTGGTGTCGGAGCGGAACGGGGTGCCGGTCAGCGCCAGCCGGCGGGTCGCCGGCTCGAACGCCTCCAGGCAGGCCTCGCCCCAGGACTTGCTGTCGCCCGCGTGGTGGATCTCGTCGAGGATGACGAGGGTCTTGCGCTGCTCGACGCGGTTGCGGTGCAGCATGGGCCGCACTCCGACACCGGCGTAGGTCACGGCGACGCCGTGGTACTCCCGGCTGAGCGGTCCGGCGCTGTACTCGGGGTCCAGCCTGATCCCTATCCGGGACGCCGCCTCCGCCCACTGCTTCTTCAGGTGCTCGGTGGGCGCGACGACGGTGACCTGCTGCACGACATGGTGGTGCAGCAGCCAGGAGGCCAGGGTGAGCGCGAAGGTCGTCTTGCCGGCGCCCGGTGTGGCGACGGCGAGGAAGTCGCGGGGCTGCTCCTGGAGGTACCTGTCCATCGCCCCCTGCTGCCAGGCGCGCAGCTTGCCGGCGGTGCCCCAGGGGGCGCGGCCCGGGAAGGCGGGCGAGAGGTGGTGCGAGTGGGACGAGCTGGCGGCGGTGGTAGTCACGGTCTCCGTACGGGGGTAGGGCGGCGGCTACGTATGACAACCGGGCCACCCTACCGGCGCCCCGACCCCGTCCACGCGCGAACGGGGCCTGGTGGTGCGCGGGTGGGATTCAGGTCACATCGGCGGCTCGGCCAACTCCCGCAGGGCCTCGGCGATCGCCTTGAGCTCGTCCAGGGCTCCGGTGGACACGGCGACGACCAGTCGCTCGGCCGCGTCGATGTCCGGTCGCAACTGCACCTCGTTGAGCGCCAGGAAGACGACACAGGACACCCAGGCGGTGCGCTTGTTCCCGTCGACGAAGGGGTGGTTGACCGCGAGCGACTGCAGCAGCGCAGCCGCCTTGCCGAAGAGGTCCGGGTACGCCTCCTGGCCGAACATCGCGGCGGAAGGGCGGTGCACGGCCGACTCCAACAGGCCGACGTCGCGGACGAGGACGCCTTGGTCGTCGACGGCCTGCTCCGCGACGGCCAGGGCGTCCTCGGCCGACAGGTAGACGGAGGTCACTTGAGCCGCTCCAGCAGTTCGGCCCACTTGGCGGTCTGCTCCTTGGCCGCCTTGCGGACCAGCGCCTCGTGCGCCGTCCTGGCCATGTAGTCGTCCACGGCCCGCAGCACTATGGCGTGCATGCTGACGCCCTCTTCCTCGGCGCGCAGCTTCAGGGCTTCCGTCTGGTCGTCGCGGAGACGCAGGTTCATCGCCATACCAGAATGGTACCGCCGTGTGGGGTCAGAGCAGTACCACTCGGGCCGACCGCCACAGCGAGAACGCCAGCGAGGACACGTCCGGCTCCAGGGCGGTCAGCAGCGCGTCCCGCTCGTGCCAGCGCAGTACCTCGCCCGTCGCCGCGACCAGGACGGCGCTGGTGTCGTGCGTGAGGCGGGCGAGCCGTATCAGCCGGTGCGGGCCGGACGGGAGGGCGCACGGGGCCGGGAACTCGTCCGCGGCGTACTCCGCGAGCGTGCGCAGCGGCGCGTCCAGGTCCAGGCGGAAGCCTGCGGCCTCCTCCGGCAGGCCCACCTCGCGCAGGAAGCGCCGGGTCGGCCCGTGGCCGAGCGCGGGCGGGAAGTCGAGGTCCTCGAAGCGGACCACGCGGCCGCGGCCGAAAGCCTCGTCGAGGAGGCGGGCCGGCAGGTCCAGCGACAGGCCCGACCGGGTGTGCGGGCCCGCCGGTGTGCGCAGGGCCGGACGGTCCTGGGTGAGAGTGATGGTGCTCATGGTTCCCCCGTGCGTGACAGTTCCCGGCCCCCCGGGCGGGGAGGGGCTGTTCCACCGACCGCCACACTACGGCTCGCCACTGACAGCGGCCCTCGTCCTCTCAGACGCCCGGAGACCTCCCGGCGTTGCCCGCGAGCCCGGATCGTTCCGGGACCGCGGAGCCGTCAGGACGGCGGCGGCGCCAGGACCCCGGCGCCGTCACGACCGCGGCGCCGTCACGACCGCGGCCTGCGGGCGGATCGGGAGGCGGTTGACGGGACGTCCGGTCGCCGCGCGCACCGCGGAGGCGATGGCCGCGGGGGAGGTCACCACCGGCACCGCGCTGACCGTCTTCGCGCCGAAGGGGGCGACCACATCGCGTTCCTCGACGAGTTTCACGATCCGGATGTCCGGGGCGTCCAGGGCCGTCGGGAGGGCGTAGCCGGTCAGGTCGGGGTGGCGGATCAGGCCGCGCGGGCTGCGCAGGTTCTCCGTCAGCGCGATGCCGACGCCCTGGGTGACGCCCGCCTCGATCCGCGCGGTGAGCTGTGCGGGGTTCAGCACCCGGCCCACGTCCTGGGCGACCGCCAGTTCCACCACCCGCACCGAGCCGATCTCGACGTCCACGTCGACGACGGCGCGGACCGCGCAGAACGACATGCCGACGAAGGCGTCGCCCTGCCCGGCCTCGTCCAGCGGCTCGGTCGGGTGCGGCCGGCACTGGGCCGTCGCCCACAGCTCCTTGCCGTCCATCGCCTCGGTGACCGTGGTCGACAGGACACCGTCGTACGAGGTGATCCTGCCGTCGGTGATCTGCAGCAACTCGGTGGACATGCCGAACTTGTGCGCGAGGGGCTGGAGCAGTTGGGTGCGGACCATCTTCGCCGCGCGTTCCACCGCGCCGCCCGACACCCAGGTGTGCCGCCCGCGGCAGCCCGGGCCCGCGGGGGGCTGGTCGGTGTCGACGGGCGCCACGTGCACCTCGTCTATGCCGAGGGTGTCCTGGACGATCTGCCGGGCGAGCGTGGTGAAGCCCTGCCCGGTCTCCACCGCCGCGCACAGCACCGTCGCCACGCCGTCGTGGACCTTCACGGTCGCCGTGGAGACCTCGTCCGCGCCCTCCGCGCCGAGCATGTGCACCATGCCGAGGCCGTAGCCGACGCCCCGGCGCACCGCGCCCGGTTCGCCCGCGCCCTCGGGGCCGCCGGGCAGCAGCCACTCCTCCTCGGGGGTGTCCTTGGGCAGCGGTGGGAGGGGGAAGTCGCGTACCGCCTGGAGGAGTTCCGCGACCGGCGCGGGGCAGGTCACCGTCTGCCCGGTGGGCAGGACGTCGCCGGTGGCGAGCACGTTGCGCAGGCGCAGTTCGTCCGGGTCCAGGCCGAGCTTCTTCGCCAGCTTGTCCATCTGCGCCTCGTAGGCGGCGCAGACCTGCATCGCGCCCTCGCCCCGCACGTGCCCGGACGGCGGGTTGTTGGTGCGTACGGCCCAGCCCTCGATGAAGGCGTGCGGTACGACGTACGGGCCGCAGGCGAAGGAGACCGCGGCGGCGAGCGCTTCGGCCGAGGTGTCCGCGTAGGCGCCCGCGTCGAGCAGGATCTGCGCCTCCACCTTCACCAGCCTGCCCTCGGCGTCCGCGTGGTGGCGGTAGCGCAGCAGGGTGGGGTGGCGGTGGGCGTGGCCGAGGAAGGACTCCTCGCGGGTCGCCGTGAGTTTGACCGGGCAGCCGGTGCGCAGCGCCAGCAGCCCGAGCGGGAGCTGGAAACCCCGGTCCTCGCGGTCGGCCGTGGCGCCCGGGACGCCGGTGACGACGATCTTCACCCGTTCCGGTTCCAGACCGAAGCAGGCGGCGAGCGCGTCGCGGTCGGCGTGCGGGTCGGTGGAGGCGGTGTACAGCTCGACCCCGCCGTCCGGGCGGGGCACGGCGAGGCCGGCCTCGGCGCCGATCGGTGCCGGATCCTGCCGGCCGATGCGGTAGAGGCCCTCGGCGACGATCTCGCCGACCGCGTCCGGGTCGCCGTGGCGCAGCGGGA
The DNA here is from genome assembly GCF_047200655.1 of Streptomyces sp. MS06. Taxonomy (NCBI): domain Bacteria; kingdom Bacillati; phylum Actinomycetota; class Actinomycetes; order Kitasatosporales; family Streptomycetaceae; genus Streptomyces; species Streptomyces sp. MS06. Next base: position 63,711 of record NZ_JBJZOJ010000024.1, on the reverse strand, counting down.
TGTGCCGGATCAGGTTGCCGTCGGGGTGCAGCGGCTCGGCCTCGAAGGCCTGTTCGGGGTCGGTGACCGGGTCGAGCACCTCGTACTCGACGATGATGGCGGCGGCGGCCATCCGCGCGGTGTCGGGGTGGTCGGCGGCGACCGCCGCGATCGGTTCGCCGTGGTGGCGGACGACGTCGGAGGCGAAGACCGGGCGGTCGGCCCTGCCTCGGCCGTACCGCGAGGTGCCGGGGACGTCCTCGTGCGTCAGGACGGCTCGCACGCCGGGCATCTCGCGGGCGTGGCCGGTGTCGACGGACACGATGCGCGCGTGCGGGTGCGGGGAGCGCAGTACGGCCGCCCACAGCAGTCCCTCGGCCCAGAGGTCGGCCGCGTAGGGGAAGGTGCCCTCGGTCTTGGCGCGGGCGTCGGCGGGCGGCAGGGAGGCGCCCAGGCCGTGCGGGACGGGCTCCGGGGCGGATACTGCCTCCGCGGCGCCCGTCACGGTGGCGGCTTCTTCGCTCACGCCTGGCCTCCGTCCTGTCCCCGGCCGTACGTCTCCTCGTGCGGCCCCTCGGCACCCGGCGCTCCGAACGCGCTCGGCCGGACCCCGCCGGCGCCCGGGCCCGCCTGCTGCGGGATGCGCGCCTCGTCCGTCCCGCCGTCCGCGTCGGCTGCGGCGTGCGCGGCCTCGCGTTCGGCGACGACCTCCTGGACGGCGTCCAGGACGCCCCGGTAGCCGGAGCAGCGGCACAGGTTGCCGCACAGGGCCTGGCGGGTCTCCCGTTCGCCGGGAGCCGGGTTGCCCTCCAGCAGGTCGTGCACGGTCATCGCGATACCGGGTACGCAGAAGCCGCACTGCACCGCGCCGCACCGGGCTAGGGCCCGCTGCACGTCCGAGGGACGGCCGTCGGCGGCCAGCCCCTCGACGGTGCGGACCTCACTGCCGGCGGCGGTGACGGCCGGCACCAGGCAGGACGCCACGAGCCGCCCGTCGACCTGCACGTTGCACGCGCCGCACTCGCCCTGCGAGCAGCCGTCCTTGGCGCCCGCGAGGCCGAGCCGCTCGCGCAGCACGTACAGCAGCGACTCGCCGATCCAGGCGTCGGCGACGGGGCGCTCGGTGCCGTTGACGCGCAGCACGAAGGAGGCCAGCGGGTGCTCCTCCGGGGCGGGCGCGGGGGCGTCCAGCGGCGGTGCGGTCTCCTCGGAGGCGGTCTCCCCGAGGGCTGTCTCCCCGAGGGCGGTCGGGCCGGGGTCCGGGGGGAGGGCTGCCGGTGCGTCGGCGCCGGCGGCCGTCGGCTCGTGCGCCCGGGGGGCGGAGTCCGGTCGCGGTGCGCCGCCGGTCTCCGCGGCTGCCCGGTCGACCGGTCCGGCGGGGGACTCGTCCGGTGCGGACGTGTGCTCCGCGCGCTCTCCGGTCGGTCCGGTCGGGTCGGTCGGTCCGGTCGGGTCGGCGGGAGCGGTCGGTCCGGTCGGGTCGGAGGAGCCTGAAGGGCCGGAGGGGGCGGCGGGGCCGGAAGAGTCGAAGGCCCCCTCCCCCGAGCCGGGCACGGGCGCGTGGCCGGGTGTCCGGGGTTCCGCGGAGCCCTCCCGGTCCGCGGCTCCGTGTCCGCGGCCCGCGCCGGCGGAACCGGGACCCTGCCGGGCGGGGTCGGTTTCCGCCCCGCGGTGCTCGGGGCCCCCTCCGGGCACCGTGGCGCCGGGGGCGTGCGTGCGCTCCCCGTACGGCTCCCGTCCGTGGGGTTCGGCACCGTAGGGGTCGGCGCCGTACGGGGCACCGTACGGCTCGGCGGGGCCCTGCAGTTGGTGCGGCGGGGGCGCCTGCCCGTGCGCCGGGTGGTGCGGTGCCGACCGCCCCGGTGCGTCGGGGTTCCCGGCGTCCGGGTACCGCCCGGCCCCGCCCGCCGACCCGGCCCGGTCGGTCCGGCCCTCGTCGGCGGGGTGCGCCCGGTCCGCGGGGTGCCCGCCGGTGCGCCCGTCGGCGGGCGGCGCCCCGGGGCCCGCCTCCGCCTCCCGTTCCGCCCAGGGGTGTTCCGGCCGGTCGTGCGCCCAGGGCGCGGTGGCGCCGCCGGGAAGGGTCGCGGGCGGGCTGCCGCCGCCCCACTGCTCGGTCAGGGAGGAGGCCGTGAACTCGCCGGACTCGTCGGGAAGGTCGCCGCCGGCGACCGGGATCGACCACTGCCCGGTCACGTCGCTGCCGGGCGCGGGTTCCGGCGCGGCACGGTCGGGCGCGGCGGGGTCGGGCGCGGCGGGGTCCTCGAAGGTCCACTGGCCGGTGCCGCCGGGATGGTGGGGGAAGCGGTCGCCCTCGGGTCCCTGCGGCGCTTCGTACCCGGCGGCGGCCGGCGGGTCGGGCCACCGGTCGCCGTCCGCGGGCACGGCGGGCATCGTCCAGCTACCGGTCGCGGCCGGGTCGGTGCCCGCGGTCGCGGCGGAGGCGACCGTTATCTGCGGCGGCACGTAGCCGTGGCCGGGCGCGGCGAGCGGGCTGTCGCCGGACGCGAGTGCGTCGACGCCGCCCTCGGGCAGCCTGACGAAGGCGGTGGCGCCGTCGTCGTAGTCGCCCTGGGGCAGCGGGTCCCAGCGGCCGCCGCCCTGCGGTGTGCCCCGTCCCTGCTGTTCGTCGGTCACGAGAGCGCCCTCCCCAGTGCTCGTCGGGCCAGCGCGGCGACGGTGCGCCGCAGGTGCAGTACGGCGGGCGGGAGCTGCTCCACGGTGCCGTCCTCGGCGGGGGCCGGATCGGGGATGCAGGCCGCGGCGACGTACTCGCCGAAGGCGTGCAGGGCCTCGGGGACGAGGACGCGGTCGTTGTCCCAGTCGATGAGCCCGGCGACCCACTGCTCCGCCTCCAGCGGCCGCAGCGGCATCGGTGCTATGGCTCCGACAGCGCAGCGGACCCCGCGCCGGGCGGGGTCGAGGACCAGCGCGACGGAGGCGACCGCCCGCCCGGGGCCGGTCCTTCCGGTCGCCTTCAGGAAGACCTGCGGCGCATGCAGCAGCGGGACGCGCACGAAGCCGATGAGTTCGCCGCCGCGCAGCATCTCCACCCCGGCCAGCAGGTGCGACACCGGTACCTCGCGGCGGGCGCCGCCCGGTCCGGCGACGATCAGCGTCGCCTCGAGCGCCGCCAGCACGGGCAGCGCGTCGCCGGTGGGGGCGGCCGAGGCGATGCTGCCGCCGAGGGTGCCGGCGTTGCGGATGTGCGGCGGCCCCGCGGCGCGCGCGGCGGCGGCCAGGGCGGGGATGAGGGCGGCGAAGTCGGGGCGGCCCATGCGGGCGTGGGTGAGGCCGGCGCCCAGCAGGGCGTGGCCGTCCTGGTACTGCCAGCCGCGGATCTCGCTGATGCGGTTGAGGCCGACCAGTGCGGTGGGCCGGAGCCGGCCGGAGTTGACCGCGGCCATCAGATCGGTGCCGCCGGCGACGGGGACGGCGGCGGGCATGGCGGCCAGCGCGGCCACCGCCTCGTCCAGCGTCGTGGGCAGCGTGACGGATTGCGCCGCCTGCGGTGCGTGCGTGGTCAAAACCGGCTGCCCCTTCCCGCTGCCCCCACCTGGTCCCACCTGTTGCGCCGTACGGTACGTGCTGACAGGCCGGACGTGGCAACTCTGGCACATCTTCGCAAGGGCCGAGGACAGGGGTCCGCTAGGAGGTGTTCGCCCATTTCACCGTGGAGATGGTCCGCTTTCGCACAGCATCGGCGATGCGCTCGAATTGCCACTCTTCGGTGACCCTGCCGGGGTTTTTCCGACCCCGTGTTCGGGGTGACCGCCCCGCCGGGAGCGCGGGGCGCGGCCTCCGCCGCCACCGGTGCGGTGACCGGCGGGTGTCGGCAGGGCGGAGACCGGGCGGACGGGCGGCGGCGGGCGGGTGCCCGTGCCGGCGCGGCGGCCGGCGGGCGGCGACGCGGTGACGGACGGGCGGCGGCACGGTGGCCGGCAGGGGCGGGGAACCCCTACCGGTGCGGGAGCGACCCCTACAGGCGCGGGGGCAACCCCTACCGGTGCAGGGCGGCCCCTGCCGGTGGCAGCCCCTACCGGTGCGGGGGTGGGCCGTCGAGGGGCCGCCCGGGTACACCCGGGCGCTGCTGCCGCGGCCGGGGCCCCTCCGCCGGCCGGTAGGCGACGCCGAGGGCGTCGAGGCGCCGGTAGTGCGCGGTCATCCGGCGCTCGAAGTCGGCGAAGTCGCGTGCCCGCGGGGCGGGCAGCGCGCTCCAGGCCACCTCGGCGAACGCGGCCAGCCGGGGGAACGTCTGGTAGTCCACGCGCCTCTGGTCCTCCGTCACCTCCGTCCACATGTTGGCCTGCGTGCCCAGCACGTGCCGGGCCTGTTCGCCCGTCAGCTCGGGCGGTACCGGCTCGAAGCGGTAGACGTTCTCCAGGGTGCGCACGTGGCCGATCGGGACGGGCTCCTCGTCCCCGGGCGCCTGCCGGTGGTCCAGGTACACGTGCTGCTCGGGGCACATCACCACGTCGTGTCCGGCCCGGGCGGCCGCGATCCCGCCCGCGTAGCCCCGCCAGGAGGACACCGCCGCGCCCTCGGCGAGCCCGCCCCGGAGGATCTCGTCCCAGCCGATCAGCCGGCGTCCGCGCGCTGCCAGCCAGGCCGCGAAGTGCCCGACGAACCAGGACTGCAGGGCGTCCTCGTCGGCCGGCCCGAGCTCCTTGACGCGGGCCCGGGCGGTCGGCGAGGCCCGCCACTCGTCCTTGGGGCACTCGTCTCCCCCGACGTGCACGTACCGCGAGGGGAACAGCTCCAGCACCTCCTCCAGGACCCCCTCGTAGAAGCGCAGGGTGTCCTCGGTCGGGGCGAGCACGTGGGGGTTGACGCCCCAGGTGTCCCGGACGGCGAGGGCGGTCGTGTCGACGACGTCGGTGTTGCCGAGTTCCGGGTGGGCGGCGATGGCGGCCTGCGAGTGGCCCGGTACGCCGATCTCCGGGACGACGGTGACGTGCCGGTCGGCGGCGTAGGCGACGATCTCGCGGATGTCGTCCGGGCCGTAGTGGCCGCCGTGCGGTGCGTCGTCCCACAGCGGCGAGGCGCGGTGGCCGCGTTTCGTGCGGGTGCGCCAGGAGCCGCGCCGGGTGAGGCGGGGGAGACACCGGGCGGGAGGAGGACGCGGGCCGGGCAGGACCGCGACCGGGGAGCGCACGCCGAACGGGGAGCGTTCACCGGGCGGGGGAGCGGACACCGGGCGGGGAGCGGTCACCGGGCGACGGGTGCGGCCGCGGTTCCGGGGCCGGGCGCTCGCACGGGCCCCCGGGCGCGGCGGGGGCGCTCCGGGAGGGCCCGTGAGGGTCGGGCGGGAGGGCCCGCGGGCTACTTGTCGCCGCCCTTGCCCTCGTCGTCGCCGCCGTTCATGGACTCGTAGATCTCCTTGCACATGGGGCAGACGGGGTACTTCTTCGGGTCGCGGCCCGGCACCCACACCTTCCCGCACAGCGCCACGACGGGGGTCCCGTCGAGGGCGCTCGCCATGATCTTGTCCTTCTGGACGTAGTGGGCGAAGCGCTCGTGGTCACCGTCGCCGTGGGAGACCTGCGGTGTCGGCTCTACGAGGGTCCCGGTACCAGTCCCGCGCTCGGGCTCGAGAGTGCTCATAACCGCCAAGGGTAGCGAAGCGCGCGGGCATCAGTTGAGCGAAGGGTCGTCGGGGTAGGTGGCGACCATCGCCAGCTCGCTGCGCTGGCGCCGCAGCACCGAGCGCCACAGTCGCTCCGGGGCCGGCGAGGAGACGTCGCCCGGCTCGGACTCCACCACGTACCAGGCGCCGTCCGTCAGTTCGTCCTCGAGCTGGCCGGGGCCCCAGCCGGCGTACCCGGCGAAGATCCGCAGCGAGCCGAGGGCGGAGGCGAGCAGCTCGGGCGGGGCCTCCAGGTCGACCAGGCCGATCGCGCCGTGCACCCGCCGCCAGCCCAGCGGGGCGGCCTCCGCGGCGCTGCCGCCGGGGATGACGGCGACGCCGAGCGCGGAGTCGAGGGAGACGGGGCCGCCCTGGAAGACGACTCCGGGTTCGCCCGCGAGGTCGGCCCAGCCCTCCAGGATGTCGCCCACGTCCACGGGGGTGGGGCGGTTGAGGACGACGCCGAGGGAGCCCTCCTCGTCGTGGTCGAGGAGCAGCACCACCGCGCGGTCGAAGTTCGGGTCCGCCAGGGCGGGCGTGGCCACGAGCAGCCGTCCTGTGAGCGAGGACACCTCGGTCATGCCAGACATGATCCCGCATCTTGGCCGGGCGCGGGGAGGCAACGGTGCGAGCGGTGCGGAAGCGGGGCGGGGCGCACGGGAGCGCCGCCTGCGCACGGCGGCCGGGGTGACCTCGTGTGCCCGCCCGGGGACGGTTCGTGTTGTGACAGACCTATGACGGCCGAGTGCGTCCTCGGGCTTACGGCAGGGGGGCCGGTGGCTATTACTCTGTCTCTTCACCCCCCTGCCCGACTCATCGGAACGCGAGATACATGACCGTCAACGACGATGTCCTGCTTGTCCACGGCGGCACCCCGCTGCAGGGCGAGATCCGTGTCCGCGGTGCGAAGAACCTCGTGCCCAAGGCCATGGTCGCCGCGCTGCTGGGCGAGGAACCGAGCCGGCTGCGCAACGTTCCGGACATCCGTGACGTGAGAGTCGTCCGCGGTCTGCTGCAACTGCACGGGGTGTCGGTCCGCCCGGGTGAGGAGCCGGGCGAGCTGGTCCTCGACCCGACCCGGGTGGAGAGCGCCAACGTGGCGGACATCGACGCCCACGCGGGGTCGAGCCGGATACCGATCCTGTTCTGCGGTCCGCTGCTGCACCGGCTGGGGCACGCCTTCATCCCCGGCCTGGGCGGTTGCGACATCGGCGGCCGTCCCATCGACTTCCACTTCGACGTGCTGCGGCAGTTCGGCGCGGTCATCGAGAAGCGGGCGGGCGGGCAGTACCTGGAGGCGCCGAAGGGCCTGCGGGGCACGAAGATCCGGCTGCCGTACCCGTCGGTCGGCGCGACGGAGCAGGTGCTGCTGACCGCGGTGCTGGCGGAGGGCGTGACGGAGCTGTCCAACGCGGCCGTGGAGCCCGAGATCGAGGACCTGATCTGCGTACTGCAGAAGATGGGCGCGATCATCGCGATGGACACCGACCGCACCATCCGGGTGACCGGTGTGGACAGGCTCGGCGGCTACACCCACCGCGCCCTTTCGGACCGCCTGGAGGCCGCGTCCTGGGCGTCGGCGGCGCTGGCGACCGAGGGCGACATCTACATCCGGGGCGCCCAGCAGCGGTCGATGATGACCTTCCTGAACACCTTCCGGAAGGTCGGCGGCGCCTTCGAGATCGAGGACGAGGGCATCCGGTTCTGGCATCCGGGCGGGCGGCTGGAGTCGATAGCGCTGGAGACGGACGTCCACCCGGGCTTCCAGACGGACTGGCAGCAGCCGCTGGTGGTGGCCCTGACGCAGGCGACGGGGCTGTCCATCATCCACGAGACGGTCTACGAGTCCCGGCTCGGCTTCACCTCGGCCCTGAACCAGATGGGCGCGCACATCCAGCTCTACCGGGAGTGCCTGGGCGGTTCCGACTGCCGTTTCGGCCAGCGCAACTTCCTGCATTCGGCGGTGGTCTCCGGGCCGACCCGGCTGCAGGGCGCCGACCTGGTCATCCCGGACCTGCGCGGCGGTTTCTCCTACCTCATCGCGGCGCTGGCCGCCCAGGGCACGTCCCGGGTGCACGGCATCGATCTGATCAACCGGGGCTACGAGAACTTCATGGAGAAGCTGGTGGAGCTGGGAGCGAAGGTGGAGCTGCCCGGCAAGGCCCTCGGCTGACGGGGAACGGCCCGGCGCACGGCGAAGGGGCGGCCGCCCGGTACCGGGTGGCCGCCCCTTCGGCGTCACTGCGCCGCGTGCACCGTCCCGCGGTGCACGCGCGGCAGGGTCACTTGCCCTTGGCGGCTTCCTTGAGCTTGGAGCCCGCGGAGACCTTGACGCTGTAGCCGGCCGGGATCTGGATCGGCTCGCCGGTCTGCGGGTTGCGGGCGGTGCGAGCGGCACGGTGGGTGCGCTCGAAGGTGAGGAAGCCGGGGATGGTGACCTTCTCGTCCCCCTTGGAGACGACATCGCCGACGACGTCGGCGAACGCGGCCAGCACGGCGTCGGCGTCCTTGCGGGTCACCTCGGCGCGGTCGGCCAGCGCGGCCACCAGCTCACTGCGGTTCATGTTGTTACTCCCGTGTTCTTCTTGCCGTTGGGGCGTGCCACGCGGTCAAGCCGCCTGTCGGGCACAGCGAAGCCGATGCTGCCAGGTCCCTCGGACGGTCCCCGGGGTCGGGGTCCGCCGTCGGACGCTCGCGCCCAGGGACGCATCCTGCCCCTACCTGCGGCGGTAAAGCCAATCCGGCGTCCGCAGGACTCGTGAGAACACCCTTGGGGGTCACACGAAAAGCGCCTACCCGGCCGTCCACCCTAGAGGGCGGCCGGGGCGCGCCGGTTCCGCGACGCGCCGGTTTCGCGGCCCCTCGTGGCGAGCCTCACAGCTCCGCGGGGGCGGCGGTGGGGCGGGTCGGGGCGCGGGTGGGGCGCGGGTCGCGGGCTCAGACGGTGGCGCCGGCCGCCTTCGCCGCGTCGCGCACCGCGCCGGCGACGGCTCCGGCCACCTTGTCGTTGAAGACGCTCGGCACGATGTAGTTGGGGTTCAGCTCGTCCTCGGTCACCACGTCCGCCAGCGCCTTCGCGGCCGCGAGCATCATCTCGGTGTTGACGGTGCGGGACTGGGCGTCCAGCAGGCCGCGGAAGACACCGGGGAAGACCAGCACGTTGTTGATCTGGTTGGGGAAGTCGGAGCGGCCGGTGGCGACGACCGCCGCCGTCTGGCGGGCGATCGCGGGGTCCACCTCGGGGTCCGGGTTCGCGAGCGCGAACACGATGGCGCCGTCCGCCATGGTGGCCACGTCGTCGCCGTCCAGTACGTTCGGGGCGGAGACGCCGATGAAGACGTCGGCGTCTCGGACGGCCTCCTTGAGGGTGCCCGTGAGGTTCTCGGGGTTGGTGTTGTCGGCGATCCAGCGCAGCGGCGAGTCGGCGGGCGCGGCCACCAGGTCCTCGCGTCCGGCGTGGACGACGCCGTGGATGTCGGCGACGACGGCGTTCTTGACCCCGGCGGCGAGCAGCAGTTTCAGGATGGCGGTGCCGGCCGCGCCGGCACCGGACATGACCACCCGGACGTCCCCGATGCCCTTGCCGACCACGCGGAGGGCGTTGGTCAGGGCGGCGAGCACGACGATGGCGGTGCCGTGCTGGTCGTCGTGGAAGACCGGGATGTCGAGGGCCTCCCGCAGCCGCGCCTCGATCTCGAAGCAGCGGGGTGCGGAGATGTCCTCCAGGTTGATGCCGGCGAAACCGGGGGCGATGGCCTTGACGATCTCGACGATGGCGTCGGTGTCCTGGGTGTCCAGGCACAGCGGCCAGGCGTCGATCCCGGCGAACCGCTTGAACAGCGCCGCCTTGCCCTCCATCACGGGGAGGGCGGCCTTCGGGCCGATGTTGCCCAGGCCGAGCACGGCGGAGCCGTCCGTCACGACCGCGACGGAGTTGCGCTTGATGGTGAGGCGGCGGGCGTCGTCGGGGTTCTCGGCGATCGCCGTGCACACCCGGGCCACACCGGGCGTGTAGACCATGGAGAGGTCGTCGCGGTTGCGGATGGGGTGCTTGGACTGCATCTCGATCTTGCCGCCGAGGTGCATCAGGAAGGTGCGGTCCGAGACCTTGCCCAGCACGATGCCGTCGACGCCGCGGAGCTTCTGGACGATCTCGTCGGCGTGCGCGGTGGAGGAGGCGGCGATGGTGACGTCGATGCGGAGCTTCTCGTGCCCGGAGGCGGTGACGTCGAGGCCGGTGACCGAGCCTCCGGAGGACTCCACGACCGTGGTGAGCTGCGAGACGGCGGTTCCGCTCGCGGGCACCTCCAGCCGGATCGTCATCGAGTAGGAGACGCTGGGCGCCGTTGCCATGGCCGCTTCCTCTGCTTTCACGGTGTCGCGAAGTCGTGCCGTCCGATCGTCGCACCTACCGCCGGGTACGCGGTAGCCGCTCTGGATTGCGGACGTTTTGTTCACGGGCGGGCGATCCCGCCGCACCCCGGAGGGGGCACTGAAGGGGGCACTTTCGGAAAAGTAATTCCACCATACGAGAGAACCCGGGATGGGGGAAGGTGGCCGCACCACCAAAGGGAGAGGCCCACGTCACACTGTGACGTGGGCCTCTCCGGATGCCTGACGGCACCGACCCGCCATGCTCGCCTCGCGGCAAGTGGTCGCTCGCAGCGACTATGGTTGGGCCCGGGGGCTTGGATCGGGCCGGTGCCACGTCCAGGCTAACAAACGGATCCCGCAAGGCCATTCCCCCCGGCGGGAGTCAGTCCCGCAGCAGATCCGGCACCCCGTTCCCGTCCGGCTCGTCCCGCTCCCCCGACACCACGGTGAGCTGCCGGGTGGCCCGGGTGAGCGCCACGTACAGCACCCGCAGCCCGGCCGGGGACTCGTCGGCGATCTCCGCGGGCGAGACGACGACGGTCGCGTCGTACTCCAGGCCCTTGGCCTCCAGGCTGCCCAGGGCCACCACCCGGTCGCCCAGACCGGCCAGCCAGCGGGCGGCCTCCTCACGGCGCTGCATGGCGACGACCACCCCGACGGTCCCGTCCACCTGCTCCAGCAGCCGCGCGGCCTCCCCGCGCACGGTCTCGGCGAGCGAGTCCCCCGCGACGGTGAAGCGCGGCTCCACGCCGGTGGAACGCACCGCCGACGGGGACTCCGCGCCGGGCATGGCCAGGGCGAGCACCTTCGCGGCCAGCTCGGCGATCTCCGAGGGGTTGCGGTAGTTGACGGTGAGCCGGAAGCGGCGGCCCCGGGACGACGGGCGGCCCTGCCCGTACGTCCGGGTGCCCAGGGCCTCGTCGCGGGCCTCGGCCGCCTCCTCCGGGTCCGACCAGGAGGACTGCGCCGGGTCCCCGACGACCGTCCAGGTGGCGTGCCGGCCGCGGCGGCCGACCATGCGCCACTGCATCGGCGTGAGGTCCTGTGCCTCGTCGACGATGACGTGCGCGTACTCGACGCGTTCGGCGGCGAGCCGCTCGGCCCGCTCGCGCTGCGACTCCTCGCGCACCGGCATCAGCTCCTGAAGTCCGGTGAGCTGGTCCAGCGGGTCGAGTTCGCGCTTCTTCCGCGGGCGGGCCGGCACGCCGAGGATCGCGTGGAGTTCGTCGAGCAGGGCGACGTCGTGCACGGAGTACCCGTCCCGGCGCAGCGACCGGGCCACCCTGCGGATCTCTCCGGGGTTGAGCACCCGGCGGCCCCAACGGCCGAGGCGCTTGTCGTCCGCCATGGCCGCGAGCACGGCGCGCGGGGTCAACTCCGGCCACCAGGCGTCGAGGAAGGCGGTGAAGGAGTCCTCGCCGGTGACGTCCTCGTCGAAGGAGGAGCGCAGCTCGGCGGCGAGTTCCGGGTCGGCGTGCCGGGCTTCTGCCCCCGACCGCTCCCACAGGGCGTCCAGGAGCAGCTTGCGGGCGCGCGGGCGCAGCAGGTTGACCGGTGCGGTGCCGCCGAGCGCGGACCGGCGGACCCGCTCCAGTTCCCCGGCTTCCAGTTCGAGCCGGCGTCCGAAGGCGACCACGCGCAGCCGGGTCGGCGCGCCGTCCGTCTCCAGGGCACCGCGGGCGGCCTTGCGGAGCACCTTCAGCATGCGCGCCGAGCCCTTGGTGCGGGCCGTGGCCGGGGAGTCGTGGAGGGTGGCCTCGGCGCCGACCGTGTCGACGGCCAGTGAGCCGATCGCCCGGACGGCGACCTGCCCCTCCTCCCCGAGGGAGGGCAGCACCCCTTCGGTGTACGCCACCAGCAGCGGGGTCGGGGAGACGATGAGGATGCCGCCCGCGTAGCGGCGCCGGTCCCGGTAGAGCAGGTAGGCGGCGCGGTGCAGGGCGACGGCCGTCTTCCCGGTGCCGGGCCCGCCCTCGACGTACGTCACCGAGGAGGCGGGTGCGCGGATGACGAGGTCCTGCTCGACCTGGATGGAGGCGACGATGTCCTGCATGGTGTGGCCGCGGGCCCGGCCGAGCGCGGCCATCAGCGCGCCGTCGCCGACGACGGCCAGTTCGCCGCCGTCGAGGTACGCCGTCAGCTCGGGCCGCATCAGGTCGTCCTCGACGCCGAGCACCCGGCGCCCCTTGGAGCGGATGACCCGGCGCCGCACGACCCGGCCGGGGTCGACCGGAGTGGAGCGGTAGAACGGCGCGGCGGCGGGGGCGCGCCAGTCGATGACCAGCGGCGTGTAGTCCTGGTCGAGCACTCCGATGCGTCCGATGTGCAGGGTCTCGGCGATGTCGGCGGTACGGTCGGGCCGCACCGCTCCCTCGGCGGGCTCCACGGCGGTGTAGGCGCCGTCGGGACCCTTCTCGCCGTCCTTGCCGAGGAGCAGGTCGATCCGCCCGAAGAGGAAGTCCTCGAACTCGTTGTTCAGCCGGTTGAGGTGGACGCCGGCCCGGAAGACCTGCGCGTCCCGCTCGGCGAGGGCGCCGGGCGTGCCCACCTGGCCGCGCTGGGCCGCGTCGTTCATCAGGAACTCGGCCTCGTGGATCTTCTCCTCCAGACGCCGGTACACCCGGTCCAGGTGTTCCTGTTCGACGCTGATCTCCCGGTCACGCGCCGAATCGCGGGCGGAGTCGTGAACCGGGCCGACCGCGGATTGTTGAGCCTGAGCGGCCACCGGGCCCCCTTCTGACGTGCTGGGCAGCCGTCAACCGTACGCGAAGGGGGCCCCGGGAGGCTACGAATCCACCTCGACGAGCTTCTGCCCGTCGAAGGTCGTCACCTCGAAGTGGTCGATCTCGTTGGGCTGGAAGGCCGCACCGCCGCCGATGTAGAGCGGGTTCTTGGCCTCTTCCCTGGTGGCGTCGGGAATGCCGTACCCCCAGTTGGGAACGGACCAGGACGAGAGGGTCTCGCGTTCGCCGTTCTTGCCGACCGCGACCAGGGAGCAGCGCAGCGGCCCCTTGACGTTCTTCAGCTCCAGCACCGCCTGGGTGCCCCAGTCCTTGCGGGCCATCCCGACGGTCGCGCTCGCGTGGGTCGCCGGATCCGTCGCGCTGGCCTTGTCGGTCATGGTGGCGAACAGGGTCTTGGCGGGGTTGACGGCGGATGCCGCCACGTTCCCGCCGGAGCCGCCGCCGGTGGTCGCCACGGCGACGAACGGCCCGCCGGCGATCAGCGCACCGGCTGCCGCCACCATGTAGAGGTTGCGCCGGCGCTTGCGGGCGCGCCGCTCGGCCACCTCGTCGACGAGCTTCTCCGCCACCCGCGGGGTGGGCCGGGCCGAGAGGGACTCGCCGATGGCGGGCGTGCCGGCCCCCGGAAGGTCGGCGAGCGCGGCCAGCACGGGCTCCATGCCGGCCAGTTCGTCGAGTTGCTGGGCACACCACTCGCAGCCGGCGAGATGCGCCTCGAAAGCGGTTGCCTCGGCGTCGTCCAGCAGGCCGAGGGCGTAGGCGCCGACGGTCTCGTGCTCGTTGGGCACCGAAGATCCCTGCGTGGGGCTCATGGGGCCAGACATACCCGGACCACCCGTTCCGAATCCCGGCATTCCCCCGTACCCGCTCGTCACGCCGTCACCCCCCGCTCCTCCAGTGCCAGCTTCATCGACCGCAGAGCGTAGAAAACCCTTGAGCGGACGGTGCCGCTGGGTATGCCCAGCGTCTGCGCCGCCTCGTTGACGGTACGCCCTTTGAAGTACGTCTCGACGAGTACCTCCCTGTGGGCCGGGGTCAGGTCGTCGAGCGCGTCAGACAGCGTCATCAGCCACAGCGCCTTGTCGATCTCGTCCTCCGCGGGGATGACCTCCAGCGGCGACGGATCGACCTCCTGCGGCCGGGCCTGCCGGCTGCGGTGGCCGTCGATGACGATGCGGCGCGCGACCGTCACCAGCCAGGGGCGTACCGATCCGGTCGCTCGATTGAGCTGACCGGCGTTCTTCCAGGCACGGATGAGCGTCTCCTGCACCACGTCCTCGGCGCGCTGCCGATCCCCCGCGACCAGGCGCAGCACGTAAGCGAGCAGCGGTCCGGCGTGCTCGCGGTACAGGGCGCGCATCAGCTCCTCGTCTGGTTCCGAGGGCTGGGAAGCGCGATGTCGGGCCCTCGATCCACGTTCATTGGCCACGACGGAATCCTTGCGCACGCCCACCTCCGATGTCCGGGGGTTCCCCCAGTCGGTCGCTCGCCCACGGGTACGGCCCCGGGTCCCGCGATGTTCAAAGCACAGCGGCGGATTTCTGCACGGCGACCTCACGAGCGGGACATGCCTGCACATTCCCCCCGCTCTTTCTCCACATTTCCGCCGCACGGGACAGGGCCCGCGCGACGCCTTCCGCCGAGGGCCGGGGGCACACGTGTAACCGACATCACGTCCGGGATCGCGGCCCGCCGCGGGAACCGAACGGCCGTCAGGCCTCCAGGATCAGTTCCAGCAACTCCCGGAGGACCTCGCGCTGCTGCACGGTGAGCCGGGCCAGGGGGTCGGCGGCGAAGGGCATGCGGCTGCGGAGGTCGGCGGCGACGGTGCGGCCGGTCCCGCTGGCGGCGACGCGCTTGATACGGCGGTCGGCCGGATCCGGACTTCGCTCGATCAGGCCGCGGGACTCCAGCCGGTCGATGATCGCCGTCACGTTGGACGGCTCCGCGTGCAGCCGGTCGGCGATCTGCCGCGTCGGGACGGGCTCCCCGGCGGCCAGCAGCGCCTTGGCCTGGAGCGGGGTCAGGTCGTGCACCGCCGCCGCGGCCTCGGACTCCTGCGCGTAGCGACGGTTGACGGCCGCGAAGAGACCGGTGATCTGCCTGGTGAGCTCATCCGATGGCTGGGACATGCCGTCCAGCGTAGCGATGTGCTTGACACGCTCAAATATGAGGCACCATAGTTATGCTTCATATTAGTTATGAGGCATAAGCAAACGAGAGGTTCCGCGATGAGCACCAAGACCGTCCTGATCACCGGCACGTCCTCCGGCATCGGCCTGGCCGCCGCCGTCGCAGCCGCGCGGAGCGGCTGGCACGTGATCGCCACCATGCGCGACACCGCCAAGGCCGGTCCGCTGCGCGCGGCGGCCGAGGCGGCCGGGGTCGCCGTCGACGTCCGCGCCCTGGACGTGACCGACCCCGCCGCCACCGAGGCGTGCCTGGCAGGCGTCGACCGGCTGGACGCGCTGGTCAACAACGCGGGCGCGGGCCACATCGGCACTCTGGAACAGGAGAGCGTCGAGGACGTGCGCGCCGTCATGGAGGTCAACTTCTTCGGCGTGCTTCACGTCACGCGGGCCGCCCTGCCCCTGCTGCGGGCGAGCGGGGGCCGCGTGCTGACCGTGACGAGCGTCGGCGGCGTCATCGGCCAGCCCTTCAACGAGGCCTACTGCGCGGCCAAGTTCGCGGTGGAGGGCTTCATGGAGTCGCTGGCGCCGGTCGCGGCCACGGTCGGCGTCTCGGTCGGTGTGATCGAACCGGGCGCGGTGGCCAGCGAGTTCGTCAGCAACGTGGGCCTGGAGGCCGACGTTCTGGAGCAGGCCGGACCGTACGCGCCGGCCCTGTCGGGCTATCTGGAGCACGTCCGCGCCATGTTCGGCGCGGCGCAGACCTCGGAGGAGGTGGGCGAGCAGATCGCGGAACTGATCGCGGCCGAGCGCCCCGCCTTCCGCACGCTCACCTCCGACACCGCGCGCGCCTTCGTGGGCTCGAAGCTGACGGACCTCGACGGCTCCTCCGTGCAGACGATGACCGGCTCCTGGGTCGGCTGAGACCGGCAGCCACCCGGACGAGCTCGGCGGGCGGCGAAGCCCGCCCCGGGCCGGCGGGGCCCGCGAGGCGCTCAGGCGCGGGTGAGCGCTGCCCGGCGGCGGTGGCGGGCGACCCTCTCCCGGTTCCCGCACACCTCACTGCTGCACCAGCGCCTCCTGCGCCCCCGGGAGGTGTCCAGGTAGACGATCGCGCAACCGTCGCCCGCGCACTGGCGCAGCCCGGCTCGCGCCTCGGGGTCGGTGAGCAGTTCCACCGCGTCCCGCGCGACGGCCGCGAGCAGCGCGGCACACTCGGGCGGCTCGGCCAGCTCGCGGGTGAGCGAGCCGTCCTCCCCGCGCACCGCGCGCGGCGCGGGGGGCTCGGCCCGGGCCAGCACGTTGATCCGGGCCAGGGCTCGGTCGTACGGCCGGGAGTCCCCGCTCAGCCAGGCGCCCACCAACTTCTCCACGCAGGAACGCAGTTCCCGGAACGCCGCGATCCAGGAGGGGTCGACCGCCTCCAGCGGGGTGCCCGGCGGCACCAGCGCGCATCCGGTGATCCAGGCGCGCAGCGGGGGCGGGGCGTCGAGCCGTTCGACCGGGTGCGCGGTCGCCAGGAGGTCCAGGCAGATCCGTCCGGTGTCGAACCGCAGCTCGTACGGGGCCGTGGCCGTACGAAGTGCCATGTGCCTGTCACCCGCCTAGGTAGGAGCAGTCGCCCTCACGCAGTCGCCCTTTCACAGTGCCTGCCCGCTCCCGCGCCCGGAACCCCTCGTACCGCCGCGGAACGGATGCGCTGGGCGGGAGGGGCGGGGGGAAGCGAGGTGGGGGTCTCGGGTGGGGTCCGGCAAAGTGCGACGGATTCCGCGCGGGTGTTGCAGTTTCCGTCCACCGGGTGGGTGGGGCGGCGGCGCACGAGCACGGTGCCACCAGCGCCGGCGGCTCCGAGCCGCAAGCCCCGGAACAGCTCGCGGAACGCGACCGTCCTGCGACCACGCACGGCTGACCCCTGAAAGCGCGTTGTCAGCCCTGGCGCTCGGCCCCGTCGGGCCAGACCACGTCGACCGGGATGCCCGCCGCCCGCGCCGCGAGGACCGTGTCGGCGGTGCCGCCGCCCTTACCGCTGGGCGGTTCGCCGTTCCATACGGCGACGAGGCGGTCGGCACGCTCCAGGAGCACGCGGTTGGCGGCGTCGTACGCCTGTCGATCGGCGACCTCGTGGGGCAGGACGACGACTTCGCCGGCGGCTTCGACGAGTTGGTCGAAGACGGGCGCGTCGTCCTGCTCGACGGTGCTGCGCCGGTAGTCCCGGGAGGGCATGACGACGATCAGCCGTCCGCCGACGGCGAGGACGGCTTGTGCGAAGAGGGTGTCGGAGCCCTTGGCGATACAGGAGATCCCGACGAGCGTGTCGTCGGCGTACAGGTCCAGGAGCTTGTCCAGAGCGGTGCGGACCAGCGGGACGCTGTCCTCGGTCAGGTCCATGTGTCCGGTCACCGCAAGGGTCGTCACGTTCCCTCCCCATCGGCCATTGACTTCTCAGCAGGTCACGGATCCTATCGCGGGCCCGCCCCGGCTGCCCGACCTCCCACCGCCCACCCAGGGCTACGGGCTCAATCCCCCTTCTGGGCAGCCTTGTTGGCGCGGTGCGCCTGGACCGCGTCCTGGTGCTGCGCTACGTTCTTGCCCATGCGGGGGCGCAAGCTGTGGCGTGGACTGCGGTGGAGCGGCGTGGTGCAGCTCCTGCTCGTGGTCGTCATCCTGGTACTCGGTCTCAAGCTGCTGTCGCTGCATCAGCGATACGGCTTCTACTTCGATCCACTGACGTTCGTGCGACCCCTCTTCTACTTCGCACTGATCGGGATTCCCATCGCCCTCAGCTGGGGCCGGTACAAGCGCTCCGCCGAGACGAAGCCGTACACGGAAGTCCTCGGGCCGCTGATCGATTCCGACCAGGAATTCTGCCTCATCCTGCGGCCCTTCGGCGCCGACGGCGAGGTGGTACTGCCGCACGGTTTGCACGGTGCGTCGACCATCGAACAGGTCATCGCCCGGGCCGCGCGGAAGAGACTCCGGCTGAAGACCTACGCGCTGGTGGACCAGGACCGGCGGCTCGCGCCTCCCGGTCCCACATACATGCGGGCACCCCACGACCAGTGGCAGAGCGCCGTGCACGCCCTCATCCGCCGCGCGCACTCCATCGTGCTGATCCTGCCGCCGGGGCAGGGCATCCGCGACGCCCTCAAATGGGAGATCGACCAGATCACCCAGCACAACCTCCAGACCCGGCTGACCGTCGTCCTGCCGCCGTACCGCCTCTACCGGGAGGACTTTCCGTCCGCGTTCCAGGACGCCTGCGTGATCGCCGCCGCCCTGCAGGAGTTCGCGGGATCCATCGACGACGTCGATCCGCTGAGCGTCCTCCAGGTGGAGCGGATCCTGCACGAGCGGACCCAGGTGCTGAAGTACCACAGGTCGAAACCGGAGGAAACGGCGCAGCTGCGGTGGTGGTTCGTCAAGGGACGCCGCGGCCGCAAGAACACGATGCGCCTCTACCGGCGGGCGCTTGAGGCGGCGCTCGCCACCACCGAACGGGAGCTGTCCGGCCTCGGGTTCTCGGCCCGCTATCCCCACTCGCTGTCGTGACCGCTCACATGGCCGCGAGGGCGCAGAAGCCCACGACGTAGGAGACGCCGAAGATGACCGGCACCCACTGCTCGACGTAGGTCAGCGGCAGGTACCGGCGCCAGTCGCGGCCCTCGCCGAGCGCTCCCCACTCCGCCCGGGAGTACACGAACGCCGGCAGCCGCTCTTCGAGGGCTCCGATGACGGCCCACTTGGCGGAGTTGAGCTGTCGGTACGACCGCACGACGACGAACCAGGCAGCGCACTGGGCGAGCAGGATGATCAGCCCCACCAGAAGGAGCAGAACGGGCATTTCAGACAGCGCGCCGGTCGACACGGCCGCGACCACCGTCACGACCGCACTGTTGAGCGACAGGAAGAACGTGTTGGTCAGGTTGCGCCGGGCACTGACCCGGTCGGCCGTCTCCACACAGAGTTTGTACTGTTCGAGTATCGCCTGACGGTACCGGTCGTTGGCCTCCGCGTAGTCGGACGGGCCGATCGCGGCATTCCACAACGCGTCCCCGATATCGGTCATGGCCCCAGCATGTCGAACGGTGGGGTGCGGCGGGGGCGGTTCGGCGGACTTCCGGAAAATGCGAACGTCGAGTTCAGGATCGCGCGAGGCCCGCCCCATCCGCTGCGTCAGCACGCCTGCGGCCCAACCCCGGACCGACCCGCCTCCTCCTGCACCGCGAAGGACAGGAACCCGGCCCAGGCGTCGGGCGGGAAGGAGAGCCGGGGACCGGCCGGCACCTTGGAGTCCCGCACATGAACGGCGAGGGGGGTGTCGGCTATCTCCAGGCAGTTGGCCGCCTCGGCGCTGTGAGTGGACTTGTGCCAGGCAGGCTCGGGCATGACGTCTCCTCAGAGTTCTTTGACGATACGGTGAATGAGGTCTCGGGACTGCCCGCGCGGCAGGGCGCGCGACTCCATGCGGTCCAGTACGGAGCGGTAGCGCTGAAGCTGCGCCTCGGCGTCAAGGAAGTCGCAACCGTGGTCGGTGTCCAGCACTACCGTGTCGAGCTGGGCAACGGGACCCGTCGCATAGGTGATGGGCTGCCCCGCGGCGGGAAAGCCCGTCTGCCCGAAGGGCAGGACCAGCACGGTGATGGTCGGCTCCTGACTCATCTCCAGCAAGTACCGAAGCTGGGCACGGGCGACTTCCGTACCGCCGAAGCCCATGCGCAGAGCGGCTTCGTGGACGACGGCCGTGTACGGGGTGGGACGATCTTCGAAGAGCACGACCTGGCGCTTCACGCGGTAGGAGACGCGGTGCTCGATCTCGTACGGGCGCAGCGGCGGGACGACCTCGCGCATGGTGGCGCGGGCGTGTTCGGGAGTCTGCAGCAGGCCCGGCATGTGGACCGTCACGGCGACCCGCATCGCGCGGGCGTGGTGTTCGAGCTCCGCGAGGTCGAGGAGACCGGACGGGAGGTCGTCCCGGTACTCCTCCCACCAACCACGCTTCCTCGCACCCGTCATTCCGGCGAGAGCGTCGACGTGTGCCGCATCCGGGCAGCTGTAGGTGCGCGCCAACGTACGCACACGATCGGCGCTCACGGCATAGCGTCCGGCCTCGATGTTGCTGATCCGGGCCTGAGGGACGCCGAGAAGCGCAGCGGCCCTGGTCGAGGTGAGCCCGGCGCGTTCCCGTAGCTTGCGCAGCTCCGCGCCAAGACGTTGTTGGCGCAGCGTGGCACTGGGGACGGATGGCATGTGCGAAGTGCTTCTCTCCTCGATGCGGGCAGACGGCATCACTCACAAGAGTGAGTATTGGTAGCTATTCGAGGATCTCATGGAATACCTACCAATTTTCTCGCTACGTTGTCTGTGTCGAACCGCCCAACTCCCCGCGCCCACAAGCCGGAAGCGCACCGATCCAGGCACTGCCACCGCACGGCGCGGTCGTTTGAGCGGAACCTCATCCCCTGCCCCTCCCCTGTGGTCACCGGAGGTCTCCTTGAGCACCGTATCCCTGCCCGACACCTGGGTGTACGCGCTTCGCCTGCCGCACGACCCCCGCGCGGCGCGCGTCGCACGCATGACCGTCCGGACTGCGCTGACCAGTCACGGCAGACCCGACATCCTCGACGCCGTGGAGCTGTTGGCGTCCGAGCTGGTCACCAACGCCTACCTGCACACCCGCGGTCCCGCGTCGCTGCGCCTGACCGCGCTCGCGGACGGTCGGCTGCGGGTCGGGGTCTGGGACAGCCACCCGCGGGTCCCGGCCCCGTTCGGCCGGCCGCCGAGGGACCGCGTGCCGCTCGTCCCGGCGGACGCCGAGGGCGGGCGCGGGCTGCGGCTCGTGCAGGAGTACGCCGACTGCTGGGGCGCCTGGCCGCTGCGGGACGGCCCGCTGGACGGCCTGCTGGACCGCGGTGTCGGGAAGCTGCTGTGGTTCGAGGTGGGCGGGCGGCGGAACGGGACGTCACGGCCGGTCGCCGCGTGACCGGCGCTCCCGCAGCGCACCGCTCCCCTGCACCGCCCTCAGGCGTCCGCGTACTTGGCGTCCGCGGCCGGGTCCAGCGCGAGCCGGTAGCCGCGCTTGACCACCGTCTGGATCAGCTTCGGCGCGCCCAGCGCGGTACGCAGCCGGGCCATGGCCGTCTCGACGGCGTGCTCGTCGCGCCCCGTGCCGGGCAGCGCACGCAGCAGGTCGGCGCGCGCGACGACCCAGCCCGGCCGCCGGGACAGCGCACGCAGCAGCGACATGCCGGCCGGCGGGACCGGCTTCAGCTCGCCGTCCAGCAGCACGGCGTGGCCGCGGATCTCCAGGCGGTGCCCGGCGATGGGCAGGTTGCGGGACCGTCCCGGCAGTTCCTGGCACAGCAACTGCACCAGCGGGCCGAGCCGGAACCGCTCGGGCTGCACGGTGTCCACGCCCCGCGCCTGCAACGGCAGCGCGGTGACCGGTCCGACGCAGGCCGGAAGCACGTCGTGGTGGAAGGCGGCGAGCAGTTCCGGGAGCAGTCCGCGCTCCTCGGCCCGGGACAGCAGTGAGGCGGCGGCGGGGGCGCTGGTGAAGGTGACCGCGTCCAGGCCGCGGGAGACCGCGGCGTCCAGGAGCCGGTCGACGGGCGTCAGGTCCTCCGGCGGCATCCACCGGTACACCGGCACGCCGACGACCTCCGCTCCCCCGGCCCGCAGCGCCTCCACGAAGCCGGGCAGCGGCTCGCCGTGCAGTTGGACGGCGACCCGGCGGCCGTCGACGCCCTCCTCCAGCAGCCGGTCGAGGACCTCGGCCATGGACTCGCTCGACGGCGACCACTCCTCGGTCAGGCCGGCCGCCCGGATGGCGCCCTTCACCTTGGGTCCGCGGGCCAGCAGTTCCACCCCGCGCAGCCGGGCCAGCAGGTCCTCGCCCAGGCCCCAGCCCTCGGCGGCCTCCACCCAGCCGCGGAAGCCGATGGCGGTGGTGGCCACCACGACGTCGGGAGCGTGGTCGATCAGTTCCTTGGTGGCCGTCAGCAGTTCGCCGTCGTCGGACAGGGGCACGATGCGCAGGGCGGGCGCGTGCAGCACCGCCGCCCCGCGCCGCTGGAGCAGCGCCCCCAGCTCCTCGGCCCGGCGCGCGGCGGTCACCCCGACGGTGAACCCCGCGAGGGGCCCGTGGTCCGGTCGCTGCAGTTCCTCGTCCATGGCTCTCGTCCCGCACTCGAGTCGTCGTCCCTGCAAGGGGTGGGGCGCTACCCGCATCGTCGCCTCACCCGCCTGGTCGGCCTGCCCTCATGCCGAACGAGCCTGTCAACGGCTCGTGACAGGCTCGGTTCGGCCTCATGTCGCCGGTGTTACGTCACACCTCGGCATAGCTGAGCTGCGGCTTCGCCTCTGCAGCCGCCGTCGCCTGCACCCGGGAGGGCACCCCTCGAAGGTATACGGCCCAGGTGACCACGAAGCACAGGCCGTAGTAGGCGAGGAAGCCGACGAAGGCGCCGGTGCCGTTGCCGGAGGACAGGAACGACTGGCGCAGCGACAGGTTGATCGCGACGCCTCCGAAGGCTCCGACCGAGCCGATCAGGGCCATCGACGCGCCGGACATGCGGCGCGCGAAGACGTGGGCGGCCTCGCCGGTGATGCCCTTGGCGGCGGCCTTCGCCGCGTAGATGCCGGGGATCATCTTGAACGTGGAGCCGTTGCCGATGCCGGTGAGCACGAACAGGGCGATGAAGCCGATCGTGAACAGCGCCAGCGAGTGCTGCACGGAGGCGAGGACGACCACCGCCGCGGCGACGATCATCAGCGCGAAGTTCCACAGCGTGACCCGCGCGCCGCCCATCCGGTCGGCGAGCCGGCCGCCGACGGGCCGGATGAGGGAGCCGAGCGCCGGACCGATCCAGGTGACCGCGGCGGCCTCCAGCGGGGTGCGGCCGAACTGGTTCTGCAGCACCAGCCCGAAGGCGAAGCTGTAGCCGATGAAGGATCCGAAGGTGCCGATGTACAGCACGGACATGATCCAGGTGTGGCGTTCGCGCAGCGCGTCCTTGGCCGCCCCGGTGTCGTTGCGCACGGGGCCCAGGTTGTCCATGTACTTCATGCTGAGCACCGTGGCGACCACGATCAGCGGCAGGTAGACGGCCAGCAGCACCCGCGGCTCGGTGGCTCCGGCGACGGCGATGACCAGCAGCGCGACGAGTTTGACGACGGCGACGCCGATGTTGCCGCCGCCCGCGTTCACGCCGAGGGCCCAGCCCTTCAGCCGCATCGGGTAGAAGTTGTTGATGTTGGTCATGGAGGAGGCGAAGTTCGCGCCGCCCACTCCGGTGAAGACCGCCACCGCCAGGAAGGTGCCGTAGGACGTGCCCGGCTCCATCACCACCAGCAGCGCGGTCGTCGGAACCAGCAGGAGCCCCGCGCTGAAGATGGTCCAGTTCCGGCCGCCGAAGCGGGCCACGGCGAAGCCGTACGGCACCCGCAGTGCCGCACCGACCAGTGAGGCGGTGGCGACCAGCAGGAACTTCCCGGCCGGGTCGATCCCGTACTCGGGGCCCATGAACAGGGCCATCACCGAGAACATGCTCCAGACGGAGAACCCGATGTGCTCGGAGATCACGGAGAAGGCCAGGTTCCGGCGGGCGATCCGCTTCCCCTCCGTCTCCCAGAAGGTCGCGTCCTCGGGGTCCCACTCATCGATCCAGCGGGACCCCTTGTGGGGTGCTCTGGTGGTGCTCGGGGCTGTCATCGCGCCTCCACGGTGCTCCGGGCTCGGGCGGTACGTCGTCTGACGACTGGCTGAGAACCGAAGGTAGAAAGGCCGCGTTTCCGGGCTGTGGCACCGGGTGACCGGAAGGGAACGATGCTCTCACCCCGGGCGGAAGCGGGATGAGAGGTCGTGCGGGCCCCGGTCAGCCGACCCAGTCGAGCGTGTCCGTGCCGCCCTTGTCCCAGGCGACCTTCACCGCGTCGCCGGACCGGGTCAGGGTCGCCGCCCGGTAGTCGCTCTCCTTGTCGCTGCCGACCGGCTTGAGCACGATGCGGAAGCTGCCGCCGCCGCGGTCCTCGCCGAGGCCGAGCATGATGCCGACTCCGGACGCGATGTAGTTGACGTTGTACTTGCCCTTGTATTCGCCGGAGGTGAACTTGTCCCCGATGGTGAGCGTCCTACCGTCACCGTCCTGCCACTGGCCCTTGAACCCGGTCGCGGGAGCCGGGCCGGAGTCGTCGGCCGGGGCGTCGCCGGAATCGTCGTAGGACGGGTCCCCGGTCTGCTCGCCGGTCGGCTCCCCGGTCGGCTCGTCGACGGGGTCCGGGGCCGCTTCACCGGTTGATCCGCCGGTCGGGCTCCGGAAGGTGCTCGGACCGGTGGACGTCTGGGTGCCGGCCTGCGGTGTCGTGCCGCCGCCGCTCGTCGCCAGGTACACGCCGCCCGCGACCAGTACGACGGCCGCGACGGCACCACCGATGATCAGCGCCAGTCGGCGGGTGCGGGGCGGTCCCTCACCGGGGGGCGGCGGGTACGGAGCCCCGCCGCCGAACGGCTGCTGTCCGTACGCGGGGTGGGTGCCGTAGGCCGGCTGGGAAGCGTACGGGGGCTGCGCTCCGTAGGCCGGCTGCGCTCCGTACGGGGGCTGAGGTGCCCCGGCGGCCGGCTGAGCGCCGTACGGTCCGGGACCGCCGGGCTGAGCCGGCCCGGGTATGGGTGCCTGGGGCGGGCCGGGCGGTGTCGCGTACGGGTTCGGCTGCTGTCCCGCGCCCGGCGCCTGCGGCGGCGGCCCGTACGGTCCCGGGGCTGCACCCGCACCCTGCTGGGGCTGCTGGGGCTGCTGGGGCTGCTGGGGCTGCTGGGGCTGCTGGGGCTGCTGAGGCTGCTGAGGCTGCTGAGGGGCACCGTATCCGGTGCCGGAGTCCGGTCCGTCCTGCGGGGGCTGCGCGGGAGGGTGCGTCATCTGGGTGGGTTCTCCTTGTCGGTCCCGGGGGCCGGAGGGCTGGTCGGCGCATCACGCGCCCGACCAGTCTCCCCCATGCCACCCGGGGACCACCCGTCAATTCGCCCTGCTCACAGCGGACTCGGGCGTTCCGCACCGCCCCCGACCGCTCAGTGCGCCGACGGCGCCGAGAGCCCCGCCTTCCCCGCTGCGGCCCGGCTCAGCGCCTCCCGTGCGCTCCGGTGTGCGCGGCGCCCTGCCCGCGCCCCCGCTTCTTCGCACCGTTCGGCCACAACCGCGGTCTGCGCTTGGCGGCGATGTCCTCGATCCAGCCGAAGCAGAGGATCGCCACGCCGACCAGCGGCCAGGTGAGGGAGAACATCCACAGCGAGTCCGTCGCGTCGAGCGCGGCCGACATCCGGTCGTTCATGAACGGCAGACCGTACGCCTTGTCGATGATCGGTACGGTGAGGACGATCATGAAGTTGTGCCACAGGTAGATCGTGACGGCCCGGTTGTTGGAGAGGGTGACCAGCTTGTCCCAGCGGGCCAGGCGGCCGGGGAGCCGCTGCCAGGAGGGCGAGTACAGCAGCAGGATCACGACGCACCCGAAGGACCAGGTCGCCTGGGAGAGCGGGATGTCGTTCAGGTCCCAGCCCGAGGGACCCAGATGACCGGAGGCCCACCACAGTCCGAAGGCCATCACCAGCGTCGCGCAGGAGACGGCGACGTAGCGGGGGATCCGCTTGAGCATGCCGTCGTGGTGGGCGAAGCCCAGCACCCAGCAGCCGCAGTAGACGGCGAAGTCGGTGACCGCGTTGCCGGTCTCGCCGGGGATCTTCACCAGGCCCGTACCCACCACGGCCGTCAGCAGCAGCGGAGCGGCAAGCGTCACCCACGGCATCCGGCGGAAGGCACGCAGCAGCAGCGGGGAGGCGAACACGAACCACAGGTAGGCGCGCAGGTACCAGAGCACCCCCGCCGCCGAGTCGGTCCAGGTGTGGTCCAGCAGGCCGCCCGGGGAACCGAGCGTCTCGGGGTACGGCGGGGCGCCGATCGGAACGATGTAGTTGAGCAGTTCGACGATCCCCAGGGTGCCGCCCTGGTCCGGGTCCTTCGCCGGGTTCCAGCCGCTGAGGAACATCAGCGACACGATCACCGCGGCGAACGCCCACAGCGGCGGCAGCAGGCGGCGGACCCGGCTCCGGATCACGCTGAGCGCGGGCCGCTGCAGCGAACGCGCCATCAGCGAGCCCGCCAGCGCGAACATCACGCCCATCGAAGGGAACAGCACGGTCAGCCAGGCCCACCCGAACAGGTGGTACATCACCACGCGGACCAGCGCCAGGGAGCGCAGGAGGTCCAGATAGCGGTCCCGGCCGGGTTTGGCCGGCGCGGCCGGCGCGGCCGGTTCCGGCGGCTCGGCGGTCCCGGTCGTCGCGGTGGCCGCCGTCTGCGCGGCGGGGCCGGTGGGGGCGCCGTGCGCGGGGGCGCCGTGCGCGGCGGGCGGCGGGAAGCCCGTCGTCCGCTGATGCGGGAATCCGTACGGCGGCGTCGGCTCCGGTGCCGCGCCCGTACCGGTGGGGTGCTGCTCGGTCATCCCACGGGCCTCCGCTCACTGCCGCCACCGGTGCGCTGGCTCGGCACCGGTCCGCCGGGCGCCTCCACGACGCCGGTGCGGCGCAGCTTCTGCCAGCGCAGCCGGCCGCCGGTGAGCGCCGTGATCCAGGACTGGAGCAGCACGACGTACATGATCTGCCGGTAGAGGACCTGCTGGAGCGGAAGCGAGATCAGGTGCGTCATGCGTTCGCGGTCCAGGCGGAAGGCGTAGGCCGCGCAGACCGCCTGGATCGCCAGCACGCCCAGCCAGGCGACGATCGTCTTCTCGGTCGGCCCGAAGACCACGCCGTACAGCAGGAAGATGTCGATCAGCGGCGCGAGCAGCGGGGCGACCACCATGAAAAGGGACACCAGCGGCAGGCCGACCCGGCCGAACCGGCCCGAGGTGCCGCGTTCCACCAGCGCCCCGCGGTGCTTCCAGATCGCCTGCATGGTGCCGTAGGACCAGCGGTAGCGCTGGGACCACAGCTGCTGGACCGTTTCCGGGGCCTCGGTCCAGGCGCGGGCGTTCTCCGCGTAGACGACCCGCCAGCCGTCGCGGTGCAGCGCCATGGTGATGTCGGTGTCCTCGGCGAGCGTGTCCTCGCTCATCCCGCCGACGCGCTCCAGGGCGGTGCGCCGGAAGGCGCCGACCGCGCCGGGGATGGTCGGCATGCAGCGCAGCACGTCGTACATGCGCCGGTCCAGGTTGAAGCCCATCACGTACTCGATGTGCTGCCAGGCGCCGATCATCGAGTCCCGGTTGCCGACCTTCGCGTTGCCCGCGACCGCGCCGACCCTCGGGTCGCCGAAGGGCTGGACGAGTTCGCGGACCGTGGACGGCTCGAAGACGGTGTCGCCGTCCATCATCACGATGAGGTCGTGGCTGGCGTTGGCCAGACCGCGGTTGAGCGCGGCGGGCTTGCCCGCGTTGAGCTGGCGGACGACCCGGACGTTGGGCAGGTCCATCGCCTCGACGATGCGGGCGGTGCCGTCGCTGGAGCCGTCGTCGATGACCAGCACCTCGATCGGGTGGTCACTGGCCGCGAGGGAACGCACCGTGTTCTCGATGCACTTGGCCTCGTTGTACGCCGGGACGAGCACCGACACCGGTTCGGTGACCGGTGGCCCCCAGCTGAAGTCCCGGCGGCGCACCCGGCGGGCGTGGAAGCCGGACAGCAGCAGCATCAGCACGAACCGGCCGATGACCAGCGCGCCGATGACGGCGAGTCCGACGACGAGCACGCCGGTGATGTTCTCCGCCGCCTGGACCAGGAAGATCCAGGCCTTGCCCTTCCACAGGTCGACCCCGGTGACCTTGGTGTTCGCGCTGGGCGAGTCGAGGGCCTCGGTGAGGTTGTCGAAGGTGTAGCCCCGCTTCTGCAGCATCGGGATGAACTTGTCCAGCGCCTGCACCGTCTGGTGGCGGTCGCCGCCGGAGTCGTGCATCAGCACGATGGCGCCGTCGCCGTGGTGCGGGGTGGCCCGTCGGATGATCTCGTCGACGCCGGGCTTCTGCCAGTCCTCACTGTCGGTGTTGTTGACCACCGTGATGTAGCCGAGGCTGCCGATGTACTCGGTGACCGGCCAGGACTCGTCGTCCATGGCGTCGGGGAAGGAGGAGTAGGGCGGGCGGAACAGGGAGGTGCGGATGCCGGCCGCGCCGGTGATCGCCAACTGGTTCTGGGACAGCTCCCAGTTGATGCGGCTCTTCGACTGGTAGGACAGGTCGGGGTGGTCGAAGGTGTGCAGGCCGACCTCGTGGCCCTCGTCCACCATCCGTTTGACCAGGTCCGGGTAGCGGGAGGTCATGGTGCCGGTGACGAACCAGACGGCGTGCGCGTGGTACTTCTTCAGCACGTCCAGGACCTTGGGGGTCCAGGTCGGGTCCGGGCCGTCGTCGAAGGTGAGGACGAGCCGGTGCTTGGGCACCGACAGGCTGGTGGTGCGGCCGTTGCGGGTGTCGATGACCGGGCCGCCGTCGAGGATCTTGTCGGGCACCTTGTCGGTGGCCGCCTCGGGGCGGATGCGGTGGTCGGCGAGGATCTCGCTGTGCACGTAGCCGCGCAGCATCAGCATCGCGACCAGTGCGAGAAGCAGGAGGAGCGGCAGCAGCAGGCGCATGGGCAGGCGGCGCCGGGAGGCGCCGACGCCGACCTTCGCGACGGGTCGGCGGGGACGTGGTGCCATCAGAGGACGTACTCCGGGGAGTGCGAAACAACGGGGACGGACGGGGAGTCGGCGGTGGCGCCCGCCTCCACGGCGGGACCCTCCGCGATCGGGGCGGGGTCGCTGGGACCCTCGGCCTGGGTGTCGGTACCCGAGACGGTGCCGCTGCCGCCGGCGGTTCCCCCGCTGGTGCCCGAACTGGCGCTCGGGTCGGCGGTGGGCCCGGTGGACGTGCTCGGCGACGGACCGGGGTCGGCCGGCGTCGAGGCGGACGGCGCGGTCGTCGGCGAGGCGGGGGCCGTGCTGGCACCGGTGCCGGAACCGCCCGTGCCGGGCGACGCGCCGGTCGCCGTCGGGCTGGGGTCGGCGGAGGTGCCCGGCTGCGTGGACGCGGCGGGTGCCGTGCCGGACGGAGCGGTGGTGGGGGACGGCGCCGCGGCGCCGCCGGACGACGGGGTGGCGCTCGGCGAGGCGCTCGGCGAGCCGGACGGCCCGGTGGACTGCTCCGGCACCGGGGAGGGGTCGACCTGCCCGGCCGGCTGCTGCTCCGGCTGGTCCGGGACCGGTACCCACGGCGCGCTGGAGTTGCCGGACAGCACCGTGACGACGATGACCACGGCGTAGACCGCGCAGGCCAGGCCGATGACCATGCCGAGACGGCGGAACCGCTTGCTGCGTCGCCCCGACTCGTCCACGAAGACCGGCCCGTCGGCGGCGTCGTGCCCGCCGGCCGGAGCGCCCGCCGCGGACCGCAGACCGCCCGGACCGAGCTGCACCGCGTCGAGCTGGACGGTCACCTCGTGCGGGTCGTGGGTGTGCTCGGCGCCGCCGGACTCGGCCCAGGGGTCGCGCAGCGCGGAGGATGCGTCCGCGGGTTGCGGGAAGGCGCGGGTCGGGCGGGTGGCGGGCGGCGCCCCTGCGGCGCCGTCGTCCTTCGCGGGGGTGCCGAACGCGGAGCGCGGCGACCCGGCGTCGGCGCCGCCCGAGCGGGGCAGGACGTCGGTCGGGTCGGCGTCCGAGGGGTCGAACGGTGCGCGGGCGGTCCAGGAGGGAGCGGGTCGTGCCGTGTCCTCCCCGGCAGGGGTGTGCGGCGGCTCGGCGGGCACGTCGTCGCCGGCCGCGCGCAGCCGTGCCCGGGCCGCACGGGAGAGGAACTCCGCCGCGTCGGTGTCGGGGTCTTCGTGGGCCGGGTCTTCGTGGGCCGGGTCTTCGTGCTCGGGGGTTCCGGGGCGCCGGGCACCGGTGCCCGGGAAGTCCCCGGCATCGGCGCGGCCGTCCTCCGGCCGCTCGTGCCGCGCGCCAGGTCCGTTTTCCCCAAACGGCCGGGTGTCTCCACCGGCTGCCGGGGTGTTTCGGGTCGCCGACGCCGCCTCGGGCCATTCCGGTTGGGCGTCTTCCCGCCAGTTGTTCACGCGCGTACTTCCCCCCACGGGAGTGTTCTGGAAGCGCCTACGACCCCGACCGCACGTCGACGGCTCCAGGCCCCCAGCCGGTCCGAACGCCCCCTTTACCACACTGTGCTCAGGCCAAGAATGTAGCGCACCCGGAGCGTCCTCGTTCACGACGGGCCGGTTGTGGAGCCATTTTGTGTCCTACTCGGTGTCCAAAAACCACCCGCCGGCCGCCTTGCGGAGCCATCCCTCCTCGGCCGACAACTCGGCGGCAGCCCGCCGGAGCGCGTCGAAAGCGGGATGCACCAGACCCTTTCGCCACACCAGGGACACCGGGGACAGGGGGACCGGGTCCACCAGGGGCCGCACCACAGTGTGCGGCATGGCCGGAAAGTCCACCACCGCGAGGACCGGGTTGCCCGTTCTGGCCATGACCCGCTGGAACTCCTCCTCCCCGACGGCCAGCGGAACCGGTGGCGCCATCCGGATGCCGTGTCCCTCGAACAGGTGGTGGGCGAGGTCGGTCCACTCCAGGGTGCGCTCGTTGCCGGCGCCGGCGTAGACCGTCTCCCCCGCCAGCTCGGCCATCGGTACCGTCTCCCGGCCGGCCAGCCGGTGGTCGTCGGGCAGCACCAGCGCCATCGGCTCGTGGCGCACGGGCTGGTGGTCGAGCAGCGCCCGCAGCGCCGGGTCCAGCCCGGCGAAACGGCCGAAGGAGGCGTCGAGCCGGCCGGCGGTCATCTCCACGGCGGCACCGGTCAGACCGCTCTCGTACCGGGCCATCAGCTCGTGCTCGGGGGCGAGTTCGCGGGCCCGGTGCAGCACCCGGCGCGGAGTCGTCAGACCCGGGGAGTTCAGGTCCACCAGCAGCGGGCGGGCCTGCCCGAACGCGGCCAGCAGATCGTCCTGCGCCTGGAGCGCCCGGCGCGCCAGCGGCAGCAGCCGCGCCCCGTCGGCGGTCAGCGCGACCTGCCGGGTCGAGCGTACGAACAGGTCGGCGCCCAGCGCGCTTTCCAGCCGCCGCACGTCCCGGCTCAGTGCCTGCTGGGCGACGTAGAGGCGGGCCGCGGCGCGGGTGAAGTGCAGTTCCTCGGCGACCGCGAGGAAGGCGCGCAGCAGACGCGGATCGAGGTGGGGGACGAGGCTGGGTCGGGAGGCGGGACCGGCGGGCATCCGGTGAATCTACAACGCGGCTGTGTGAATCGGCACCGGAAAGGTGTTGGACCATCCGGTCCGGGCCGGGCGACGGTGAGCGCATGCCGCACCGGACCCGATCTGCCGCCCCGCTGCCCACCCTCACCGCCGACACCCTGGTCCTCGCCGACTTCGGCCCGCGCGCACGCCGCCCGCCGGGCCCCTACCGCCGCCTCTTCGCCCGCCCCGGCACCCGCGCCTTCACCCTCGGCAACCTCATCGCCCGCCTGCCGATGGGCATGTTCAGCGTGAGCGCGGTCGTGATGATCGCCGGCTCGCGGGGTTCGTACGCGCTCGCCGGCGCCGTCACCGCGACCGGGCTCGCCGCGACCGCGGCGGTCGCCCCGCGCGTCGCCCGGATGGTCGACCGGTACGGGCAGGCTCGCGTCGCGGTGCCCGCCACGCTGTTCGCCGCGCTGGGCAGCCTGGCCCTGGTGCTGTGCGTGCGCTCCGGCGCACCCGACTGGACCCTGTTCGCGGCGTACGCGGCGACCGCGACCACCCCCAACACCGGCGGCATGTCCCGGGCCCGCTGGGCGCATCTGCTCGCCGGGGAGCCCGAGGCACTGCACACCGCCAACTCCTTCGAACAGGCCGCGGACGAGCTGTGCTTCGTGCTCGGGCCGGTGCTGGCCGCCGTCCTGTGCGGCACGTTCTTCCCGGAGGCCGGCACGCTGACCGGTGTGGTGCTGCAGGTGGGCGGGGTGCTGCTGTTCGCCGCCCAGCGGGCGACCGAACCGCCGCCGTCCGGCCGGACCGGCCACAGGGCACCGTGGCGGGCCGCGGGGATGCCGGCCCTGCTGGCGGTCTGCCTGGCCACCGGTGCCGTCTTCGGCGCCACGGAGGTGGTCACGATCGCCTTCGCGGACGGCCACGGGCACCGCACCGCGGCGGGGGTGGTGCTGGCGTTCCAGGCGGCCGGCTCCGGAGCGGCGGGCCTGGTCTACGGCGCGCTGCGGTTCTCCGGCCCGGCGGCCTGGCGGCAGCCCTGGTGCCTGGCCGCGATGGCGGCGCTGCTGACGCTGCCGCTGCTGGCCGCGGCCCTGACCGGGTCGCTGCTGCTGCTGGCGGGCGCGCTGCTGATCGCGGGGACCGCCACCGCACCGACGATGATCACCACGATGACGCTGGTGCAGGAACGCACCCCGGAGGGTCGGCTGAACGAGGGCATGACCCTCGCGGTGACCGGACTGCTCGGCGGTATCGCGGCCGGCAGCGCGAGCGGCGGCTGGGTGGTGGAGCACCTGTCGCCGACCGCCGGGTACGGGGTGCCGGTCACGGCGGCGGCGGTCGCCCTGCTGATCGCGCTCGGCACGGCCGGGTAGCCCCGGCGCGTCGTGCTGCTCCCGACTCACGCGTTGCGCCGGGTCGGCACGGCGGCCGCCCGCTCCCCGGGGTGGCGCCCGGGAAGGGAGTGAGCCTGGGTGAGCCCGGGGAGCCCGAGGGGGGGCCGGCCGGGCCGGGCCGGGCCGGGCACGACGAAGGCGACGCGGTCCGCGCTCTCGCGGTCCACGTCGCCTTCGTCGCATGGGTGGAGATGGCGGGAATCGAACCCGCGTCCAACGGTGCGGAACCAGGGCTTCTCCGTGTGCAGTCCGCTGCGATTTTCTCAGCCCCGGAGATCACGCGGACAAGTCTCCGACGGGCTCAGTCACTGTGTGGTTTCCCTCTACACCCCGTGACCGGGCCTAGAGGTGGAGTTCCCTAGCTGATGCCAGGATCCGGGTCGGGAACACCCCCGGGCTGACACTCCCTTTAGTAGGAGGCTCGCTCTTGCTGCCTGTCAGGCAGCGAGGGCGAAGGCCTGCTGGGAGGAATCGCGCTTGGTGTTGGCGATTATTTTTTTCGGCCTGTGGTTTACGAGATCATGGCCGCTTCCTCGACACGCTTCCCCTGCTTCGACAGCCGCTGTCGAAACCGATCATCCCCATGTTGATTTCTCAAGGTGCGCACCGGCTGTGCGGTGCAGTTGCCATCGTACGTGAACGACGCTCGTCCGTGCCAGCGTATTCCCGGGCGGCGCGGCACGGTCCGGCAGCGGGCCCCGCAGCGCACCGGCATCCCCCCGCCGACCTGCCGACTCGCGCCGGCTCGTGCCCTACCGGGCCTCGGCCTGCCGGCTCCCGCCCCGGGAGCGTCCGGCCCGCTGCCCGCGCGGACCGGGCTCGGGGCTCAGGCCCGCTGGCGGCGCCGGGCCGCCGAGATCGCCCGGTCGGCCTCCCGCCGGTCCTGCTTCTCCCGCAGCGTCTGCCGCTTGTCGTACTCCTTCTTGCCCTTCGCCAGCGCGATCTCGACCTTGGCTCGGCCGTCCTTGAAGTACAGGGCCAGCGGCACGATCGTGTGCCCGGTCTCCTGGGACTTGGCCTCCAGCTTCTCGATCTCCACGCGGTGCAGCAGCAGCTTCCGCTTGCGGCGGGCCGAGTGGTTGGTCCAGGTGCCCTGGCTGTACTCCGGCACGTGCACGTTGTAGAGCCATGCCTCGTGCCCGTCGAGCTGGACGAAGCCGTCCGCCAGTGAGGCCCGCCCCTGGCGCAGCGACTTCACCTCGGTCCCGGTCAGGACGAGCCCGGCCTCGTAGGTGTCGAGGATGAGGTAGTCGTGCCGCGCCTTCTTGTTCTGCGCGATCAGTTTGCGCCCTTTTTCCTTAGCCATAGTGCCGCCCATTTTCGCACCAGGGAGGGGCTACGGGGAAAGTCGATTGCCGACGCGGCGCGACGGGGCCCGGCGTGCGGTGCGAGCGCTGAAGGCCTCCGCGGCCCCGGAGGCCCGCTCGGGGTCTACCGGCCCAGGCCGCTCAGGACGGTCTCGGCGCGCTCCAGCGCCTGCCCCTCGCCGTCCACCTCCACGTCCGGGGTGATGCCCCGGCCGTCGACGGCGCGGCCGGAGGGGGTCCGGTAGTGCCCGACGGTCAGCTCGGCGACGGAGCCGCCGGGCAGCCGGCTCGGCATCTGCACCGACCCCTTGCCGAAGGTGCGGGACCCCAGCACCATCGCCCGCCCGCGGTCCTGCAGGGCACCGGTGAGCAGCTCTGCCGCGCTCATCGTGCCGCCGTCGACGAGCACCACCAGGGGCCTGGAGGTGTCGCCGCCCGGATCGGCGTGCAGGGCGCGCTGCTCGCCGTTCACGTCGTACGTGGCGACGAGGCCGCCGTCCAGGAACGCGGAGGCGGTCTCGACCGCCTCGGTGACCAGTCCGCCGGAGTTTCCGCGCAGGTCGAGCACGATCCCCCCGCCGGCCGGGGCGTCCCGCACCGCGGTGCGCACGGCGTCGCCGACGCCCTTGCTGAACGCGGAGACCCGCACGACGGTCACGTGCCCGGGCAGCGTGCGCACCGCCACCGACTGGGTGGACAGCCGCGCGCGGTGCAGGGTGAGGCGCCAGGCGCGGGCGCCGCGCTCCAGACCGACGGTGACGGACGTGCCGGCGGCGGCCTCGGTCGCGTCGCCGCGCAGCAGCGAGACGACCTCGGTCACCGGGCGCCCGTCGACCCGCTGCCCGTCGACGCTGCGCAGCCGGTCCCCGGACCGGATGCCGGCGGCGGCCGCGGGCGATCCGGAGGCGACCTTGGTGACCTCTATCCGGCCGCTGCGCTCGCGCCGCGTCCACAGGCCGACGCCGGTGTAGCTGCCGTCGAGGCTCTGCTCGAACTCCTCGTACTCGTCCGGGGAGTAGACGGCGCCCCAGCGGTCTCCGCTGCGGCTGACCGCGCGCTCCGCGGCCTCCATCGGGGACTTGCCCTCCGCCATGGCCTCCGCGGCGGCCTCGGCGACGTCCTCGTGGTGGGCGACGGCCGCCGAGCGGGGCGTGTCGGAGGAGGTCTTCCGGTCGACGCCGGGCAGCGACCCGGTCGCGGCACCCGCGACGAGCGCGCCGGCGAACAGCAACGTCAGGGCGGCCCCGCGGCCGACTCGGCGAGGCTGGCAGAACAGGGCACGACCTGACATGGCGGTGAGTCTAGGACAGCACTACAGGGCCGCACGGCCCATTGCCGTTACGGCCCTGTTGGTATGTGTCACACCTTCAGGTACTTGCGCAGAGCGAAGAAAGCCGCCAGCGCGGGCATCAGCAGGCTCGTCGCGAGGATGAGCGGCAGTTTCGCCAGCACGGCGTCCCAGCCGATGAAGTTGATCAGGTTCAGCTTGTGCGACAGGGCCAGCCCGTGATCGATGAGGAAATACCGGCCGACCACCAGGAATCCGCAGGCGACGGTACCGCCGATGAGCCCGGCCACCGCGGCCTCCGCGATGAACGGGGCCTGGATGTAGAAGCCGGAGGCACCGACCAGCCGCATGATCCCGGTTTCCCGCCTGCGGCTGAACGCGGACACCCGCACCGTGTTGATGATCAGCATCACCGCGACGGCCAGCATCAGTGCCATCACCGCCCGGGCGGCCCAGTTCATGCCGTTGAGCAGTCCGAAGAGGTTGTCCAGGATGCCCTTCTGGTCCTGGACCGACTGCACCCCGTCGCGTCCGTCGAACGCCGTCGCGATGACCTTGTACTTCTGCGGGTCCTTCAGCTTGATGCGGTACGACTCCTGCATCTGGTCGGGCGTGAGGGAGGCCGCCAGCGGGGAGTCGCCGAACTGCTCCTTGTAGTGCTTGTACGCCTCGTCCTGCGACTCGTACGTGATCTTCTCGACCACGGACATCTTGTCCAGGTCGGCCTTGATCTGCTTCTTCTGGTCCTCGGTGACCGCGCCCTTGGCGCAGTTGGGGTCGGACTCGGCGTCGCTCTTGTTGCAGAGGAAGACCGAGACGTTGACCTTGTCGTACCAGTAGCCCTTCATGGTGTTGACCTGGTCGCTCATCAGGAGCGAACCGCCGAACAGGGCCAGGGACAGGGCCACGGAGACGATCACCGCGAAGGTCATCGTCAGGTTGCGGCGGAGACCGACACCGATCTCCGACAGAACGAACTGGGCGCGCATGGCGTCTGGTTAAGCCTTTCCGTGCAGCAGACCGGTCGTCAGTGCTGGTAGCCGTAGACGCCGCGCGCCTGGTCGCGGACGAGGCGGCCCTTCTCCAGCTCGATGACGCGCTTGCGCATCTGGTCCACGATGTTCTGGTCGTGCGTCGCCATGACGACGGTGGTACCGGTCCGGTTGATCCGGTCGAGCAGCTTCATGATGCCGACGGACGTCTGCGGGTCGAGGTTTCCGGTCGGCTCGTCGCAGATCAGCAGCTTGGGCCGGTTGACGAAGGCGCGTGCGACGGCGACGCGCTGCTGCTCGCCACCGGACAGCTCGCCGGGCATCCGGTCCTCCTTGCCGGACAGACCGACCAGGTCCAGCACCTGCGGCACGGACTTGCGGATCTCGCCCCGGGACTTGCCGATGACCTCCTGCGCGAAGGCGACGTTCTCGCCGACCGTCTTGTTCGGCAGCAGGCGGAAGTCCTGGAACACCGTCCCCAGCTGGCGGCGCATCTGCGGCACCTTCCAGTTGGAGAGGCGGGCGAGGTCCTTGCCGAGGATGTGCACCTGCCCGTGGCTGGCCCGCTCCTCGCGGAGGACCAGCCGCAGGAAGGTCGACTTACCGGAGCCGGAGGACCCGACGAGGAACACGAACTCGCCCTTCTCCACTTCCAGGGACACGTCCCTGAGTGCGGGGTGGGCCTGCTTGGGGTAGACCTTGGAGACGTTGTCGAATCGGATCACGGATGCACCACGGGTCGCCGGGGGTAGATGAGCGTGACCATACGCGAACCGGGTAGGGGAGCGCAGGCACCGGACGGGGTTGCGCGGCGCTTGTGTGCTTTTGTGCCGATCGGCGCCGGGACTCCGGGGCACGGGGCGGGGCGGCGGCGTGGTTGCGGAGCCCCGCGCACGCGGCGCCGGAACCTGGCACAGTGGAAGGGAACGTTCGCATCCGGGTGAGCGTTGTGAAGGACAGGACCGGTGCAAGGAGGGCGAGCGCATGACGTACGACCGGCTGGTGTGCGCGAACTGTGCGGCGCCCGTGAACGAGGGTCGCTGTCCCGTGTGCCGTGCGAACCGCGAGCGGTTGCAGCAGCAGAACTTCCTCTCCGGACTGAACCCGACGGCCCTGATCGTGCTGCTCGCGATACTGGTGGCCGCGGTGGCGCTGCTCGCGCACCAGACCATCTAGGGCTCCGCGGGCGCGCCAGGGCGCGGCACGGGCTTGCGCTCGCCCCGCGAGGACACACACCGGCGCCGCTCGAGCGGCGGGGCGACGAAGAGACGGGAAGGGGCCCGGAGTGCGTGGCGCGCTCCGGGCCCCTTCACCGTCCGCAGCCGAGCGGTGACCGTTCGGCTGCGGACGGTCGCTCTCAGGCGGTGGCGCCGCCGCGGCCGCCCATCAGGCGCGGCAGCACGCGGAAGCCCACACCGCCGGCGATCATGGTGGCGGCGCCGATCACCAGGAAGGTGGTCTGCGCGGCACCGGTCTCGGCGAGCTGCTCCCCGCTGCCCTGGACGGCGGTGTGGGAACCGGAACCGGTGCTGCCGGAACCGGTGCTGGTCAGGGCCGAGGTGCCCTGCTCCTGCGTGGAACTCCCGGAGCCGCCGTCCGGGTTGGTGTTGCCGTTGCCCCCACCGTTGCCGTTTCCGTTGCCGGTCGACCCGCCGGGCTGGGTGGTCTCCGACCCGCCCGGGTCCGGTTCGGTGGTCCCCTGACCGCCGGGCTCCTCGGTGGGCGTGCCCGGGTCGTCGGTGGGCGTGCCCGGGTCGTCGGTGGGCGTGCCCGGGTCGTCGGTCGGCGTGCCCGGATCGTCGGTCGGTGTACCCGGGTCGTCGGTGGGCGTGCCCGGGTCGTCGGTCGGCTCGGTCGGGATGGTCGGGTCGGGGTCCCCGGTCGGGATGGTCGGCTCGGGGTCCTCGACGGGCGCACCGGGCGCCTGGTCGCCGGCGAAGGGGAGGTTGACGCCGCTGGCCGAGGCGGCACCGGCGGCCGTCAGGCACGCGCCGGCCGCGATCACGGCACCGGCGGCTACGCGCGCGACGCGGATCCGCGTCTTCTTAGTCATGTGGTTGCTACCCCCAGTAGCTGAAATCGTCATGAGGCGGCGCTCGGGGGCCGTGATCGACGGAGGTAGCTGCACTTCGCACGAGCCCCCCGGTTCACATGCGCCCCAGAAACACGCATGCCGCGCTTCACCCTTCCCATTTTTCAAAGCAGCGTCAAGGCCGTTGCGGGCGCAATGTCCGGATAGGGGGCTTTGCCGGGGGCGGCGCGTGTGAGTGTGACGTAAACCCCAGGCGAACGGGGAAGGGAAAAGGCAACTGCCGCCCGGTGGGCGGCAGTTGCCTTGTCGACAAACCGCCTACTTCTCCTGCTGCTTGCGCCAGCGAATACCGGCCTCCAGGAAGCCGTCGATCTCTCCGTTGAACACGGCCTCGGGGTTGCCGACCTCGTACTCGGTGCGCAGGTCCTTGACCATCTGGTACGGGTGCAGGACGTAGGACCGCATCTGGTTGCCCCAGGAACTGCCGCCGTCCTTGAGGGCGTCCATCCTGGCCTGCTCCTCCTGGCGCTGCCGCTCCAGCAGCCTGGCCTGGAGGACGCGAAGGGCGGAGGCCTTGTTCTGGATCTGCGACTTCTCGTTCTGGCAGGAGACCACGACACCGGTCGGGATGTGCGTGATGCGCACCGCGGAGTCGGTGGTGTTGACGGACTGGCCGCCCGGACCGGAGGACCGGTACACGTCGATGCGGAGGTCGTTCTCCGGGATGTCGATGTGGTCGGTCTGCTCGACGACGGGCAGCACCTCGACGCCCGCGAAGGAGGTCTGGCGGCGGCCCTGGTTGTCGAACGGCGAGATGCGCACCAGGCGGTGGGTGCCCTGCTCCACCGAGAGCGTGCCGTAGGCGTACGGGGCGTGCACGACGAAGGTGGTCGACTTCACGCCGGCCTCCTCCGCGTACGAGGTCTCGTAGATCTCGCTCTTGTAGCCGTGCTGCTCCGCCCAGCGCAGGTACATGCGCTGCAGGCGCTCGGCGAAGTCGGAGGCGTCGACGCCGCCGGCCTCCGCGCGGATGGTGACCAGCGCCTCGCGCTCGTCGTACTCGCCCGACAGGAGGGTGCGGACCTCCATCTCGTCCAGCGCCTTGCGGACCTCGGCCAGCTCGGCCTCGGCCTCGGCGCGGGTGTCCGGGTCGTCCTCCTCCTCGGCCATCTCGAAGAGCACGCCGAGATCGTCGATCCGGCCGCGCAGGGCGTCGGCCTTGCGCACGTCGGCCTGCAGGTGGGAGAGCCTGCTGGTGATCTTCTGCGCCTCGTCCGGGTCGTCCCAGAGGGACGGCGCGGCCGCCTGCTCCTCGAGCACGGCGATGTCTGCCCTCATCTTGTCGAGGTCCAGAACGGCCTCGATCGACTCCATGGTCGAGGAGAGGGACTTGAGCTCTTCGGATACATCGACGACTGCCACGCCTCCAGCGTAACGGCTCCACCGTCGGGTCCGGTCCGACGGTGCCGAGCGGGGCACGGAGCCGGACATCCGCCCCGGTCACCGCGCCCTCCGCCGCCCTGGCCACCCGGTCGCCCCGGTCACCCTGGCCACCCGGTCGCCCCGGTCGGGGTGTTCAGCGGGCCGCCCTGGTCACCACCCCGATCGCCCCGCCGACCGCACGGGCCACCGCCTCCGGTCGTCGCACCGCCGCACGTCTCAGCACGCACCGGCCGCCGTAGCAGAAGGTGAACGGTCGTAGCGGAAGGTGAACGGCCGAGGGGTTCTTCCGCGCGCCGTGGGCGCCGTCAGGGCGGGGTCGGGGTGGGACGGGCGGCTTCCGAGCGGTGCGGGCGCCCTCAGGGCGCGGCGGGCGCCGTCTGCCGGTGCTCCGGGGGCGTGCCACCGGAGTCGTCGCCCGAGGTGGCCCACCACGCCCCGGCACCGGCCGCCGCGGCCAGTACCGTCGCGGCCGCGGCGAGCGTCAGCCGCCGGCGGCGGGTCGCGGCCCGGTGGCGGGCCGACCCGGGGCGCGGCGCGCCGGCGGCCCGGGGAGCGCGGGCGGTACCCCGGGCCCCGCCGGCCAACTCGTCGGCGGCGGGCACCCGCATCGAGGTGTGCGTGTCCCGGTTGGAGTCGGGTTTCGCGCCCGGCACGAGCGGTACCGCTCCCCTCCGGGCGGGCCCACCGGCCTCCGCCGGTACCGCGGAGGAGCACCGGGCCGGGCCGGTCGC
The DNA here is from genome assembly GCF_047200655.1 of Streptomyces sp. MS06. Taxonomy (NCBI): domain Bacteria; kingdom Bacillati; phylum Actinomycetota; class Actinomycetes; order Kitasatosporales; family Streptomycetaceae; genus Streptomyces; species Streptomyces sp. MS06. The sequence goes on along the minus strand of NZ_JBJZOJ010000024.1, from coordinate 23,477 downwards.
CCCGGCGGCGTCCGCCGGTTCCTCCGTCCCCGGTTCCTGCTCCGCGTCCGGCTCGTCCACGTCCAGCGGCCCGATCCCGTCCAGCGTCGGCAGCTGTTCCCGCAGCCGCGCCGCCAGCTCGGAGGCCCGCAGCCGGGACGCCGGGGCCTTGGCCAGGCACTGCACGAGAAGCTGCCAGAGCTCCTCGGGGATGCCGGGCAGCGGGACGACCGTCTCGGTGACATGGCGCCGCAGCACCGCGCCGGGGTGGCCCCCGCCGAACGGGGTGAAGCCGGCCAGCAGCTCGTACAGGACGGTCGCCAGGGCGTAGATGTCCACGGCCGCGCGCGGCGGGAGGCCCTCCACGATCTCCGGGGCCAGGTAGTCCGGCGTTCCGATGATCTTCGTGGCGCGGGAGCGTCTGGGGGTGTCGATCAGCTTGGCGACACCGAAGTCCGTGAGCAGAGCGCGGTGCGAGCCGGCCGGGCCCAGCGGCCCCTGCATGTCGAGGAGTACGTTCTCCGGCTTGACGTCCCGGTGCACGACCCCGGCGGCGTGCGCCGCGGCCAGGCCCTCCGCCACGTCGGCCGCGATCGCCACGGCCGCCGCGGGGGCCAGCCGCCTCTCCCGCTCCAACCGGGTGCGCAGATCGGTGCCGCGGACCAGGTCCATCACCAGGGCGAGGTCGTTGCCGTCGACCACGAGGTCGCGCACGGCGACCACATGGGGGTGCTCCAGGCCGAGCAGCGCGGTGCGCTCCTGCACGAAGCGGCCCACGAGTTCCTCGTCGGAGGCGAGGTCCTCGCGCAGCAGCTTGATGGCGACGGGGCCCTCCGGCCCCTCACCCAGCCACACCGTGCCGGCGCTGCCCCGGCCCAGGACCTGGTGGGCGGTGTACCGGCTGCCGATCTTCCGTGCCAAGGCTGCTCCTACGGACGCGTGTTGTCGCCAAAACTACGCGCCCCGGGAGCCGTGTCCGACCGCGGAGGCGGAAATCACCCGCCCGTTGTCGACATGTCCACAGGCAGGCGTCAGCCTCCGCCGCCGCCCGACGTGGCGTTGCCCAGGTCTCCGATCCAGCCGGAGACCGTGTCGAACCAGTCGCTCAGCTGCTGCCAGTAGCTCTTGCTGGTGCCGATCCAGTCCTGGAGGGGGCTGAGTTCCCAGACCAGCCAGCCGGCCACGAACAGGATGACGAGGGTGAAGAGGCAGCCCTTCAGGCAGCCGAGGCCCGGGATCTTCATCGGGTTGGCGCTGCGCTGCCTCGGCTCCCGCGCCGGCCTCGGCTCCCGCGCGGGCCGCTGCGGCTCCGGGGCGGGCGGTGGCGCGTAGCGCTGCGGCTGCTGCGGTCTGGACCGGCGGGGCTGCTGCTGCGGGTACTGCTCGGGCGGGGGCTGCTGCGGGTACCCGTACCCCTGCTGGGGGCGCTGCACCTGCTGGTGCTGCCGCTGCGGGTACCCGTACTCCTGACGGGGGCGCTGCTGCGGCTGCTGGGGTGGCGCGGCCTGCCGCTGGGGGCGGCGGCGCAGCGGGTCCTGGTCGGGGTCGAGGTACTGGACCTGCGTCTGCTCGTTGCGGTCGCGCGCGGCGCGCAGTTGGGACTGCCAGGGATGCGGCTGCTCGGGCTGCTCGGGCTGCCCGTCGTACCGGTCCTGCCGGCCGTACTGGTCCTGCTGCCCGTACTGCCCCTGCTGGCCGTACCGGCCGGGGTGGTTCGGGTCGCCGCCGGTCGGCATGACGGCGGTGGGGTCGGCCGCACCGGACGGGCCTCCGGTGTGCGGCAGGACGCTGGTCGCGGCGTTCGGGTCGTACTGGCCCGCGGTGCCGTGCGGCAGCACCTGCGTCGCGTCGGCGGCGCCGGGCACGGCGGTCGGCGCCGGGTCGGGGGCGAGCAGGGCGCCGACACCCTCCGCGGCGGCGATCTGCGCGGCGCTCGCGTGCACGCCGATGCCCTCGGCGGCGACGCGCAGGCCGCGGGCGAGGTTCTCCGCGCTGGGCCGCTCGTCGGGGTTCTTGCGCAGGCAGCGCTCGATGACCGTCCACAGCGGGTCCGGGACCGTGGACGGGCGGCGCGGTTCGGCGCTGAGATGCTGGTGCAGGACTTCCAGGGCGCTGCCGCCGGAGAACGGCGGGCGGCCGGTGACCAGCTCGTACAGCAGGATGCCGGCGCCGTAGACGTCGACGGCGGAGGTCTGCGGGCGGCCCTCCGCCGACTCGGGCGCAACGTAGGCGGGGGTGCCGACGAACTCGTGGGTGCGGGTCAGTCCCGGGGAGTCGGCCAGGCGGGCGATGCCGAAGTCGGTCAGCATCGGGTGCATCTCGCCGCCGTGCTGGCGCAGCAGCACGTTGGCCGGTTTCAGGTCGCGGTGGACGACGCCGTCGGCGTGGCTGGCGGCGAGCGCGTCGGCGATCTGCGCGGTCAGCAGCGCGGCGCCGACGGGCGTGAAGGGGCCGCTGTCGCGCAGGTAGCGGTGGAGGTCCGGACCGTCGACCAGGTCCATGACGAGGGCGAGCAGATCGCCCTCGACGACCAGGTCGCGCACCCGGACGATGTTCGGGTGGGTGAGCCTCAGCAGCACCGACCGCTCCCGCAGGAAGCGCATCACGACATCGGCGTCGCCTGCCAGCTCCTCCTTGAGGACCTTGATCGCCACGGTCTCCCCGGGCTGACCGGCGACGCCCCCCTCGGCGCCCGCCGTCTCACTCCCGCGGTGCGCCGACGCGCCGGGGGGTGCCCCCACGTGGGCACGCCAGACAGTGCCCGTGGCGCCGCGGCCGAGCGGCTCCTCGAGCAGGTACTTGCTGCCGACTGGCCGCACGTCACGCGCTCCCTGCTGGTTGCTGGTCCGGTGATCGGACTGCGCCGAGTGTTCCGACCCACTGTAGTGCCGCCCGGCGCGGCGTGGGCTGTCGTCGCGGTGCGGTGCCGGGTCCCGGTTCTCCCATACGTTCGACGCATACCGAGGAAAGGTTGGAGGCAAAGACGCCCGTATTGGTCTCCCGGTTGCCAGGAGCGAAACGTGACCGATCTCAAGCGGTCGCCGGCACTCCATCGGTCAGGCACTTTTGCGGGCAGAGCCGACCAATCAAGATCACTTCTTCCCGGAGTGCGAGCGCGTTGTCGGTGCCGGGTGCGAGGATGCGGGCAGTACTGACCGACGTGCTCGTGCAGGGGTGGGGGGCAGCTCCCGTGCGCGCAGAAGGGATCGCAGACGTCGATGCAGATCCGGCTGACCGTCGTAGACCCGCTGGGGACAGCCGCCGAGGCGGGGGGCCGGGACCGCGCCGCGAGCTGCGACGTGCTGGTGACCGCGCCCGCGGGCACGGCCCTGGCCGCGGTGGCGTCCGGGCTGGCGGCGGCGGTGTCCGGGGAGAGCGGCGGCACCGCGGGCGAGCGCGGCCGGGACTCCGGCGGACCGGTGGTCCTGTACGCGGGCGCGCAGCGGCTGGACGCAGCCCGCTGCACCCTGGGGGAGCCCCCGCTGACCGACGGCGCCGTCCTGTCGCTGGGCACGCCCGTCCAGCCCGAGCCGCACCCCGAGCTGGACGACGCCCCGGCCCAGCTCCACGTGGTGGCGGGGCCCGACGCGGGCGGGGTGCACCTGCTGCACGGCGGCGAGGTCCGCGTCGGCCGCTCCGCCGACGCCGACGTCCCGCTGGACGACCCGGACGTCTCCCGGCTGCACTGCGCGGTGACCCTGGCGTCCGACGGCCGCGTCTCCGTCGCGGACCTGCACTCCACCAACGGCACCGAACTGGACGGCACCCGCGTGGGCGGGCGGCCGGTGCGGTTCCCACCGGGTGCGCTGCTGCGGATCGGCGAGTCCGCCCTGCGGGTGGCGCCCGCCGGCGGGCCGGGTACGCGGGTGGCGACGGCGCCGGACGGGGAGGGACACGTACGCGTTCCCTGCCCCGGGGAACCGGCCGGGGAACCGGCCGACGGGTTGGCCGGGACCGCGGACGGGGTGATCGGCTCCCCCGCAGCGGTCCGGGCCGTCGGCCCGGACCCGGTGACCGGCCCCGGGGCGGCCACCGTCGGCGACCGGGGGATCCAGGGCGCCCGGGCACGTACGGCCGCCCCGCCGGACCCCGCCGCCCACGACTACGGCGCCACGGACTGGGGCAGCTCCGGGCACGCCCCCGAGGCCCGCGCGCACCGCCCCGTGCGGCAGCCGCGGCTCCCGGGCCAGGGCGGGCCGCGGCCCGCCCCGCCCCGGGGCGGCGGACTCGGAGGCACCGGGCTCCACCCCGGTGAGAACCCCGGTGCGAGCCCCGATGAGAGCCCCGATGAGAGCCCCGGCGAGGTGACCGCGGGCGGGCGGGCACCCGGGGGCCGGCCACCGGGTGGTGAGCGACACAGGGGCGAGGCCCCTGGCGGCAAGGCCCACGGCGGCAGGTTCCGCGGCGGCGAGGCCCACGGTGGCGGCGGTCGCGTGCAGGAGGTCGGGGACCCGGATGCGGGTCTCCCCGGCAACCGGGCACGCACGGCTTTCGGCCGGCCCGCGTCCGGAGCGGAGCCGGGGTCCGGAGCGGAGCCCGCGTCCGAGTGGGCGGCCGGGCCGGGGCGCGCGCACGGGTCCGGCCACGAGAACAGCCTTGAGTCCGGGCACGGGTCCGGGCACGAGTCCGGGCACGGGTCCGGGCACGAGTCCGGCCATGGTTCGGGGCCGGGGACCGCCCAGGGGCAGACCCACGCCGGCGGGCCGGAGACCCACGGCGCCGGCGTCCGCCTGCCCTCGCAGGGTGAGGCGGCCGGCGCAGCACCGTCTCCCCCGGGCACCACGCCCGGCCCGGAGGGTCTCCGCGGCTTCCCGAGGGGACCGGAGCGGCAGGCTTCGCCGCCCGGCACGCCCGACCCGCGGGCGGCGGTGGGCGGACCGAGCAGCCCGCTCCCGGCGCCGGGTGCCGCGGCCCCGCGGGCTGCGTCCGGCGGGCCGGGTCGGCAGGGCGCGCCGGGTCGTCCCGACCCTCGCTCCCCGGCCGGCCCGTACACCCCGGACGACCGCCCGTACACCCCGGACGCCGCGTACGCGTCGGACGGCCCGTACGCGTCGGACGGCCGGCAGGGCCGGTCCGGCCCCGCGGCCGGGGAGCGCGTCCCCGCCCCGTCCCCCTCGCCCGACTCCCCGGTCCCCTCCGCTCCTTCCGCCCCTTCCGCCCCTTCCCGCCTGCCGGCCGGTTCCGCCGATCCCACCGCCCCCGGTGCTTCCGGAACTCCCGGCACCTCCGGGGTTTCCGGTGACTCCGCCCTGACCGGTGCCCCGGGGTCGGGCGCACCGTCCGGTGCGGTCCCCGGCGCGCGCCGCAAACCGACGCCACCGCGCGGCACCGAGGTGCCCCAGCACGTGCGCAGGCGGGGCGGGCTCACCTCGTGGGCCCGGCGGCTGGCCGGCGGGCGGGGTGCGCCGGAGGCAGCGGCCGCGGTCGGCACCGGAGCGCAGGACGAGGAGCGGGCCACCACCTCCGACCTGCCGCAGCCGATCCGGGTGCCGGAGCGGTGGCCCGACCCGGCGACGCTGCTGCTGACGGCGCTGGGCCCGGGCCCGCGGCTGTGGGAACGGGGGCCCGGCCACCCGGAGGCGCTCACCGTGCGGCTGGGCACCGCCGACCGCGCCGCCTCGGACGGCTCGGGGCTGCTGCCGGCCGTCCCGGTGACGGCCGGTCTGCGGGAGGCGGGCGCGCTGGGTCTGGCCGGCCCGCGCCCGCGCCTGGCCGGGCTGGCCCGCGCGGTGGTGGCACAGCTCGCCGCGCTGCACTCCCCCGACGCACTGGAAATCGTCCTGATCAGCGTGGACCGTGTCCGCCCGCTTCAGGACCGCACTGCGGAGTGGGCCTGGCTGGGCTGGCTGCCCCATCTGCGGCCCGGGCACGGCCAGGACTGCCGTCTGCTGCTCGCCCATGACCGGGAGCAGGCGGCAGCACGCACCGACGAACTCCTGCGCCGCCTGGCGGACCACCCGGACCCGCGGACGGCGACCGACGCGGGCCCGCTCCCCAACCCCGCGGACTCCACCGCCTCGGCCGACCGCGCCCCGGGAACCGCGGCACCCGCCCGGCGCCCGTCGTGGGCCCGCGCCGACGACGGCCCCCAGGGCGCCGCGACCGGTCCGGAGGGCGCCACCGCCTTCGCCGGTCCGTACACCGTCGTCCTGGTCGACGGGGACCCGGGCGGCCCGGGCCTGCGCGAGGCGGTGACCCGGCTGGCGCTGGAAGGCCCGCGCGCCGGGATACACGTGGTGTGCCTGGCGGAGACCGACCCGGTCTCACCGACCTCCCCGGTGGCGGAGACGTACGAGGCGGCCTGCGCCGTCTCGCCCCCGTTCCGGGCCTGCGGCGCCGTCGCGCTGCTCAGCGGCGACGTGGCCACCACCCTGCGGCTGCTGCGGGTGGCCCGGCCCGACCGGGAGACCCCGGACCCGGCCCCGGTCGGCAACGGCACCCTCGCCACCGTGGACGCGGTCTCACCGCTCTGGGCCGAGCGGTTCGCACGGGCGCTGGCACCGCTGCGTCCGGAGGGTGCGGGCGGGCGGCGGACCCGCGTGGCGGCGCCGTTGCCCCAGTCGGCGCGGCTGCTGGACGAGTTGGGGCTGGCCAGGGCGACTCCGGCGTCCCTGATGGCGCGCTGGGCGGACGCGGCCGACGACACGAAGGTGCCCGGCGGACGCGCCCGCGCGGTGCTGGGCGCCGGTCCGCGCGGGCCGGTGGGCGCGGACCTGGTCGCCGACGGGCCGCACCTGCTCGTCGAGGGGCCGCCGGGCAGCGGGCGTACGGAACTGCTCCGGGCCGTCGTCGCCTCGCTCGCCTCGGCGGAGCGCCCCGACCGGCTCGCCGTCGTGCTGATGGACGGCCGGGACCGGGCCGGCACCGCGGGCGGGGGGCGCGGCGACGGGCTGCGGGCCTGCACCGACGTCCCGCACGTCACCACCTACCTCACCGCCGGGGACCCGGTCCGGATGCGGGAGTTCGCGCAGGCGCTGAGTGCCGAGCTGAAGCGGAGGTCGGAGCTGCTGGGGCGCTCGGACTTCGCCGAGTGGCACGGGCGGAGCGAGGCGTCCGGCCGGATCGTCGCCCAGCGCACCCGGACGCCCGCGCGAGGCGTCCGGACCAGCGCTCCCGCGGCGGCCGCCGACACCCCGGCCACCGCCGCTCCAGGCGGCACCGCGGACCGCGGCGCGGGCGCCTCCGCCGCCTCCGGCGACTCCGGCGACTCCGGCACCCCGGTGTCCGCGGACACGGGCGCCGCGGACCTGGACACCCCGCCCAGTTCGACGCTCCGCCTGCGCCCGTCCAGGGCGGCCGCCCGCCGGCAGGCGCAGAGCCCGCCGTCGCTGCCCCGGCTCGTGGTGGTGGTGGACGATCTGGACGCGCTGGTCTCACCGCCGCTGGGCGCTCCGGGCCGGCCCGCGGCCGGTTCGGTGATGCGGGCGCTGGAGGCGGTGGCCCGGGAGGGTGAACGGCTGGGCGTGCACCTGGTGGCGGCCACCGGTCCGGACGACCGTACGTCCGAGTCGGAGCCGGCCCGGCGGGCCTCGCTGCGGATCGCACTCGACGAGCCCGGTTCCGAACCGCAGGATCCGGCGCCCGGGCGGGGCCGCCTGGCCGGCCCGGACGGGCGGACCACGCCGTTCCAGGGCGGGCGCGTCTCGGGGCGCATCCCGCGGACGGCGACGCTGCGGCCGACCGTCGTCCCGCTGGAGTGGCACCGGATGGGCGATCCACCCGCCCGGCGCCCGGTGCGGGAACTGGGCAACGGCCCCACCGACCTGGCCCTGCTGGCCAGTGCTCTGGAGCGGGCGGCCCGCGAGGTGTCGGCGTCCGAAGTGCCTCCACTGCTCTAGGGGGTGTGGGGAGGGTCGTGGCGGTCGGCGGCTGATCAGACGGCACTCAGACGGCACCCATGGCTGAAGCCCGGACATCGCGGCCGCCTGGCACCGGCACCCGGAAAGCCGGCCGGGCACCCGGGGCGCCGCTTCCGGATCGCTGCGCGAGTCGCCACTGGAACACCGCGAATCCGGCGAACCGGAACACCTCTTCCGGGCCGCCGACCATCCACTCGCAGCGACCTCCGGGCCCGCACCGTTGCCGGAGTTATTGTCATGCCCCTGCCCGATAGCTAGCTTCGCGGACGGTTCACGTCGGCACCCCGGGCGTCGCACGCCCTGGGTGCCATCGCAGCGCCCCCGTCAGGCACCTCAGTCTCCAGGGCTTGACAACGTTGTCAGATTGTCACCCCGTCCCCCGCCCGGACGCCCGCGTCCTCGCGTCGCAACGGAGACAACGTTGTCGGCCTCTCGCTCCGAGTAGAGGAGAACTCTCCGTGATGACACGACTGCCGAGACCTCCAGGAACCGCGGCGATCGGCCTGCTCGCGGCGGCGGCGCTGGCCGCCGCCGGGTTGTCCGCACCCGCGTGGGCGGCCGGAGAGGCGGCCTTCGTCACCTCTCCCGCCACCGTGGTCAACCCGTTCATCGGGACATCGAACCAGGCCAACGACTTCCCCGGCGCCGACGTGCCGTTCGGCATGGTGCAGTGGAGCCCGGACACGCCGTCGCGGCCCGCGGGCGGCGGCTACGAGTACAACGACTCGTCGATCACCGGTTTCAGCCTGACCCACATCGCCGGGCCCGGCTGCGGCGCGGCCGGTGACGTTCCGGTCCTGCCCACGGTGGGGGCTGTGAGCACCAGTGCCACGGACGCCTTCTCACACGCGAACGAGTCCGCGTCGGCCGGATCGTACAAGGTCACGCTCGACAACGGGGTGACCACCGAGCTGACCACCACCACCCGCAGCGGCATGGCGCGCTTCACCTTTCCGAGGACCGACCGGGCCAACCTGGTCTTCAAGCTGACGGGCAGCCAGAACGGCGCCTCTGCCACGCAGTTCACCAAGGTCTCGGACACCGAGGTGAGCGGCCGGGTCACCAGTGGCCACTTCTGCGGCGCGGGCAACACGTACACCGTGTACTTCGACATGGTCTTCGACCAGCCCTTCTCCTCGCAGGGCAGCTCCCTCGCGAAGGCGCCGGCCGTCGAGCCCGCCCAGCCGGACACGGCGTCCGGGAGCGCCGCCGACCAGCCCGGCGAGCCGGTGCTGCACGGCGAGGCCCCCGGGACGACGGCCTCGCGGACAGCCGAGGGCAGCACCTCCCCGGACGCCGCCGCCTCGAACGGATACGTCACCTTCGACACCACGTCCGACCCGGTCGTCCAGGCCAAGGTCGGCGTCTCCTACGTCTCGGCCGCGGGCGCCGTCGCCAACCGGACGGCGGAGAACCCCGGCTGGGACTTCGACGGGACCCGCACCGCCGCACGGAACGCCTGGAACAGCGCCCTCGGCAAGGTGCGGATCGCCGGCGGGACGGCCGCACAGCAGGAGACCTTCTACACCGCGCTCTACCACTCGCTGCTGCACCCGAACGTGATCAGCGACACCGACGGCCGGTACCACGGCTTCGACGGCAGGACCCACACGGTGGACGCGGGGCACGACGCGGCGTACGCCAACTACTCCGGCTGGGACATCTACCGTTCGCAGGCCCAGCTCGAGGCCCTGCTCGCCCCCCGGGTGGCGTCGGACACCGCGCAGTCGATGGTCGACGACTACGCCCAGACCGGCGTCTTCCCCAAGTGGTCCGAGAACAACGGGGAGTCGTACGTCATGGTCGGCGACCCGGCGGACGCCGTCATCGCCGACTACTACGCCTTCGGCGCCCGGGACTTCGACACCAGGACCGCCCTCGCCGACATGGTCGAGCAGGCGAGCACCGCCAACAACGACCGCCCCGGCCTCGACTACCTGAACTCACCCGGGTACATGCCGCACGACGGCAGCTACGGCTGCTGCAACTTCTACGGTCCGGTGGCCACCACGCTGGAGTACGACACCGCCGACTTCGCGCTCTCCGCGATGGCCGGGGCGCTCGGCGACACCGCCGACCAGAAGACGTACGCGCGCCGCGCCCAGGACTGGCGCAACGTGCTCGACCCGGCCTCCGGCTTCGTCCAGCCGCGAAACGCCGACGGCACGTGGACCGGCGGTTTCGACCCCACCGGCGGCACCGACATGGTCGAGGCGGACTCCTGGATCTACACCGGCATGGTCCCCTTCGACATCGCGGGCCTGGCCCGGGCCAAGGGCGGCAACACGGCGATGAACCACTACCTGGACACCGTGCTGCGCAGCTTCACCGGCGCCCACGGCTACGCCTGGGTCGGCAACGAGCCCAGCATCGAACTGCCCTGGGAGTACGACTACACCGGGCAGCCGTACAGGACGCAGGGCACCGTGCGGGCGATCCAGGACCGGATCTGGGCGAACACCCCCGGCGGGCTGGCCGACGGCAACGACGACCTCGGCGCGATGAGCGCCTGGTACGTGTGGTCCGCGCTCGGCATGTTCCCCGAGACCCCGGGCACCTCCGATCTCGCCCTGGGCTCACCGCTGTTCACCCGGGCCGTCGTCACCCTCCCGTCGGGTGCGAAGCTGACGGTCAACGGCGACGGCGCGGCGGACGACGCGCCCTACGTGCAGTCCGCGGCCTGGAACGGCGCCGCCTGGAACAACGCCTACGCCCCCACGGCGGCGATCACCGCCGGCGGCACGCTCGACTTCACCCTCGGCACCAGCCCCGACACCTCCTGGGCGACCGCGGCGTCCGCGGCGCCGCCGTCCTACGCCGGTGGCACCGAGGCCCCGGCGTCGCCCCGCATCGGCCCCCTGAACTCCTCGGTCGGCACGCACCTCTGCGTGGACGTCGCCTCCTCCGGCACCGCCGACGGGACCCACGTGCAGATCTGGGACTGCAACAGCACCTATGCGCAGGACTGGATCATCGCCGGTGACGGGACGATCCGCGCCCTCGGCAAGTGCCTGGACGCGGATCACAGCGGGACCACCAACGGCACCCTGATCCAGTTGTGGACGTGCAACGGCAGCGGCGCCCAGCAGTGGGCCCCGGGGGCCGACGGATCGCTCGTCAACCCCGAGTCCGGGCTGTGCCTGGACGACCCCGGCTCCTCGACCGCGGTGGGCACCCAGCTCCAGCTGTACGGCTGCAACGGCTCGGCCGCCCAGAACTGGAAGCTGCCGGTCTGAGCCGTCGGCACGCCTCGGGGTGCCGCTCCGCTCACGCCGCCCCCGGGCCGTCGTCGACAGATCCGCATCGACTACGGCCCGGGGGCGGCCCCGCATCGACTACGGCCCGGGGGCGGCCCCGCGTCGGGGACACCCCCGCGAAAGTCGCATGACGCTGCGTCACAACGCGGTCACGATCGCCTACTTGACATGGTTCGCGGTCTTGCCGACCCCGGTCGCCGGGCGTACACCGGAGCGAACGGGACAGCGCTCGGCGTTCGACGACGGACGGAGAACGGGGCAGTCATGCGCAGCACGAGCAGCACATACCGGACAAGCAGGGCCGCGCGGGCGGCGGCGGTCCTCGCCGCGGGTGCCCTCGCACTCTCGCTCACCGCCTGCGGCGGCAGCGACGACGGCAGCGGCGGCGGCGAGAGCCCCGAGAGCTCCGCGAGCGGCGGCGGCCCGGACCTGCCGAAGCTGGACGGGACGACCCTGGAGGTCGCCGCCGTGTGGACCGGCGCGGAGCAGGACAACTTCAAGAAGGTACTGGCCGAGTTCGAGAAGCGCACCGGCGCCGAGATCACCTTCGTTCCCGCCCAGGACCCGATCGTCAACTTCCTCGGTTCGAAGGTGGCCGGCGGTCAGCCGCCGGACGTGGCGATGCTGCCGCAGCCCGGGGCGATCAGGCAGGCCGTCGACAAGGGCTGGGCCAAACCGCTCGACGCCGGCACCCGCGCGGAGCTCGCCAAGAACTACTCGCAGGGCTGGCAGGACATCGGCAAGGTGGACGGCAAGCAGTACGGCGCCTACTACAAGGCCGCCAACAAGTCGCTGATCTGGTACAACGCCACCGCCTTCGACAACGCGGGCGCGAGCGAGCCCAAGACCTGGCAGGACCTGCTGAGCACCGCGCAGACGCTGTACGACTCGGGTGTGACACCGTTCTCCGTGGCCGGTGCCGACGGCTGGACGCTCACCGACTGGTTCGAGAACGTCTACCTCTCCCAGGCGGGGCCGGAGAAGTACGACCAGCTCGCCCAGCACAGGATCAAGTGGACCGATCCCTCGGTGAAGGAGGCCCTGACGACGCTCGCCCAGGTGTGGGGGCACAAGAACTGGGTCGCGGGCGGCCCCACCGGCGCGCTGCAGGTCGAGTTCCCCAAGTCCGTGACGCAGACCTTCACCGGGGGCGACCAGCCCGCCGCGGCCATGGTCTACGAGGGCGACTTCGTCCAGGTCAACATCGCGGAGACCGAGTCGAAGGTGGGCAGCGGCGCGAAGGTGTTCCCGTTCCCGTCCGTGGGTGGCACCGCGCCCGTGGTCACCGGCGGCGACGCGGCGGTGATCCTCAAGGACTCCCCGGGGGCCCAGGCCCTGGTGAGGTTCCTGGCCTCGCCGGACGCCGCGACGATCCAGGCGAAGCTGGGCGGCTACCTCTCGCCGAACCGGAACGTGCCGATCTCGGCCTACCCGAACCAGGTGCAGCAGACCATCGCCAAGTCCCTGATCGCCTCGGGCGACGACTTCCGGTTCGACATGTCGGACCAGGCCCCGCAGGCGTTCGGAGGCACCCCCGGGAAGGGTGAGTGGAAGGACCTGCAGGACTTCCTGAAGAACCCGTCGGACGTGGCGGGCACGCAGCGCAGGCTGGAGGCCGACGCGGCCGCCGCCTACGGGAACTGACGACGTGGCGTCGGCAGCGCCGGGGGGTGGCGCCGGGACCGCGGCCGCACCCCCCGCTCCCCGTCGTTCCCGCAGGAGTGTGACCGGCACCCGCAGAACGGTGGCGGTCCTCTTCCTGCTGCCCGCGTTCGTACTGCTGGGCGCACTGGTGGTCTACCCGATCGGCTACTCGGTCCTCCGCAGCCTCTACGACCGGTCCGGCGACACCTTCACCGGGATCGACAACTACCGGGCCCTGTTCACCGACGACGGCATCCGCACCGCGCTGAGGAACAACGTGATCTGGGTGGTGTTCGCCCCGACGGTGGCGACCGCGCTCGGGCTGGTCTTCGCGGTGCTGACCGAGCGGGTGCGCTGGGGCACCGCGTTCAAGCTGGTCGTCTTCATGCCGATGGCGATCTCCATGCTGGCCGCCGGCATCATCTTCCGGCTCGTCTACGACCAGGACCCGGACCGGGGCGTGGCGAACGCGGTGTGGGTGGGTGTGCACGACACCTTCGCCGAGTCCTCCGCCTTCCCGAAGGCGCACCCGGGCCGGGACTCCCCGCTGGAGCCCGCTCCCGGCGGCGGCTTCCGGACCCGGGCGGTCGTGCACACCGGGGACGCCGTCGCGCTGCCCCTGGTCGGCGTCGCGCCCGACCGGATACCCGGCAGCGCCCGGCCCGCCGCGGTACCCGCCGCCGAGCCGGGCAGGATCAGCGGCACCACCTGGCAGGACTTCACCCGGGGCAGGGGCTCCGGCGAACCGGGCGGCGTCGACCCCTCGGAGCTGGGCTACCCGGGGATGCGGATCGAGGCGGTCAAGGACGGCAGGGTGGTGGCGTCGACGCGGGCCGCCGACGACGGCACGTTCACGCTGCCGGCGTCCGCGGACGGGGCACGGCTGCTGCTGCCGGCGAGCAACTTCCGGCTGCCGTACAACGGACTGAACTGGCTGGGCGCCTCCCTGGTCACCCCGTCGATCATCGGCTCGTACGTGTGGATGTGGGCGGGGTTCGCGATGGTGCTGATCTCGGCGGGCCTGGCGGGCATCCCCCGGGACCTCCTGGAGGCGGCCCGGGTCGACGGCGCCAACGAGTGGCAGGTGTTCCGCCGGATCACGGTGCCGCTGCTGGCACCGGTGCTGGCGGTGGTCGCCGTCACCCTGATGATCAACGTGCTGAAGGTCTTCGACCTGGTGTTCATCATCGCCCCCGGCTCCTCCCAGGACGACGCGAACGTGCTCGCCCTGGAGCTGTACCGCAAGGGCTTCTCGGAGGGCAGACCGGGCGTGGCCAGCGCCATCGCGGTGTTCCTGCTGCTGCTGGTCGTTCCGGTGATGTGGTTCAACGTCCGCAGGCTGAGGCGGGAGGTCAGGCGATGACGGCGGACGCCGGAAGGCCCACGGAGCCGGCCCGGCCGGTGACGGTCGTCAGGGCCCGGCGGTCGCTCGGGGCCCGGCTGGCGGGGATGGCCGGCGGCGGAGCGCTGCGGGTGTTCCTCGTCGTGGTCGCCCTGTTCTGGCTGGTGCCGACCATCGGGCTGCTGGTCTCCTCGCTGCGCTCGCCGGCGGACATGAACGCGAGCGGCTGGTGGACGGTCCTCACCGAGCCGTCGCAGCTCACCTTCGACAGCTACCGGAAGCTGCTGGAGAACGGCGACGTCACCGGCTCCCTCGTCAACACGGTGCTGATCACGGTCCCGGCGACGGTGCTGGTGGTGGTGATCGGCGCGCTCGCGGGCTACGCCTTCGCCTGGATGGAGTTCCCGGGGCGCGACTGGTGGTTCCTGGGCGTGGTCGGGCTGCTGGTGGTGCCGGTGCAGGTGGCGCTGATCCCGATCGCCGAACTCTTCGGCAAGCTGCACCTGTTCGGCAGCATCGCCGGGGTGGTCCTGTTCCACGTCGGCTTCGGGCTGCCGTTCGCGGTGTTCCTGCTGCGCAACTTCTTCGCGGAGATCCCGCGGGAGCTGCTGGAGGCGGCCCGGCTGGACGGTGCCGGCGAGCTGCGGCTGTTCGCCCGGGTGGTGCTGCCGCTCGGCGGTCCGGCCGTCGCCGCGCTGGGCATCTTCCAGTTCCTGTGGGTGTGGAACGACATGCTGGTCGCGCTGGTGTTCAGCGACGCGGGCAGCCAGCCGATCACGGTCGCCCTGCAGACGCAGGTACGGCAGTTCGGAAACAACATCGACGTACTGGCGCCCGGCGCGTTCATCTCGATGGTGATCCCGCTGGCCGTGTTCTTCGCGTTCCAGCGGCAGTTCGTGTCCGGCGTCATGGCGGGCGCGGTGAAGTGAGGCGGGCCCGGAGGCCGCGCCGGGCCGTCCCCTGTTCGCCGTACCGGTGGTCCCCCGGATGCCGTACCGGGCCGTGACCTGCTCACCCGGCCGGCCGTTGGCGGGCAGAACGCCCCGGCCGACCCATGGATGTCCCGTTGCCCAGGTTCAGTGTCATCGTCCCCGCCCACCAGGTTCAGGCGCACCTCTCCGGATGCCTGGAATCGGTGCTGTCCCAGTCGTACACCGATCTGGAACTCATCGTGGTGGACGACGGTTCGCCGGACGCCTGCGGGGAGCTCGCCGACGAGTTCGCGGCCCGCGACGCCCGTGTCCGCCCCGTGCACCTGGCGCGGAGCCGGGGCCTGGGCCCGGCACGCAACGCCGGGCTGGACCGGGCCCTCGGCGACTACCTGCTCTTCCTGGACGGCGGTGACACCCTCGCGCCGCACGCACTGCGGGCGCTCGCCGACCGTGTGAAGGACGCCGGCGAACCCGACGTGCTGGTCCACGGATTCGCCCGCACCCGCTGGAGCGGCGAGGCGGTCCGCGACTCCTCCGCGCCGCGTCTCGCCGCACAGGGGCGGGCTCCGTTCCGGCCGGAGGACCGCCCCGGCCTGCTGCACGCCCCGGCCGCTCCCTGGACCAGGGCCTGGCGGCGGGAGTTCGTGGAGCGGCAGGGGCTGGCCTTCCCGCCGGGCGACCACGGCGACGTCGCGTGGACGTTCCCGCTGCTGATGGCGGCGGAGTCGATCGCCGTGCTGGACGGCGTGTGCGTCCGGCGGCGGCCTTCGCACGCGGTGGACGGCCCCGGGGACCGCCGGCCCACCGGCGTGTTCGCACAGTACGAGCGGGTCTTCGGCTTCCTCGCCGGGCGGAGCGACCTGGCCGCGTGGCGGCCGGTGCTGTTCCGCCGCATGGTCGACGACGTGGCGTCGCTCCTGGCCGGTCCGCTGCGCGACGGGCCCGGCGCGACGGGCCGCCGGGCCCGGTCCGAGTTCCTGCGCGCCGCGCGGACCCACTACCGCCGCCACCGGGCCGCGGCCGGGCGGTTGCCGCTGCGGGCCCGCCCGCGGCACACCCTGGTGCGGTTCGGTCTGCACCGCACCTACCGGGTGCTGCGCGCCTGCGCCGCCGGCCGCCGCCGCGCCGCGAAGGCGGCCGCCCGGCTGGCGCGCTCGGTACGGGCGACCGCCCTGCGGCTGCACTACCGCGTCCAGCGGTGCCTGCCGCTGCGTGCCGACCGCGCCGTCTTCGCCTCCTCGTGGGGCGGCGGTCACGGCTGCCAACCGGGGGCGCTGGAACAGGCCTTCCGCCTGCACGCCCCGCAGGTGCGGACGGCATGGGTGGCCGGCCCCGCTCACCGCGGCACCGTCCCGGAGGGGACCCGGCGCCTGGTGCCCGGCACCGCCGCCTACTGGACGGCGCTGGCCCGCTCCCGGTACCTGGTCGACAACGCCGGCTTCGACGGGCGCCTGGTCCGGCGGCCCGGCCAGGTCGTGGTGCAGACCGGGCACGGCACCCCGCTGAAGCACATGGGGCTCGATCTGCTGGAGCGGCCGGCGGCCGGCCGGAGCGCGGACGTCGCGGAGCTGCTGCGGGACGCGGGCCGGTGGGACTGGATGCTGTCCGCGAACCGCCACACCACGCTCACCTGGGAGCGGGTCCACCCGGGCCGGTACACCACCCTGGAGTACGGCAGCCCGCGCAACGACGTCTTCCAGCAGGCGACCTCCGCGGACGTGACCCGGATCCGCGAGGCGCTCGGCGTCCCGGCGGGCACGGTGGCGATCCTGTACGCGCCCACGTACCGCGACTACCGGCGCACCCAGCGCCCGCACCTCGATCTGGAGCGGGTGGTGCACGACCTGGGACCGGACTTCGTGGTCCTGGCGCGCCCGCATCCGGTGCACGGCGGGCCGGCGGTGCCCGGATCCGGGCGGGTCATCGACGTCTCCGCCCATCCGCGGGTGCAGGAGCTGTGCCTGGCCTCGGACGCGCTGGTCACCGACTACTCGTCGCTGATGTTCGACTACGCCAACCTGGACCGCCCGATCGTGGTCCACACCGAGGACTGGGCCGCGTACCGGGCTGCCCGCGGCACCTACTTCGACCTGCGGTCCTTCCCGCCGGGCGCGGTGGCGCGCAGCGAGGACGAGCTGGTCGACATCTTCACCTCGGGCCACTGGCGGGGCTCGCGCTCGGCGCAGCTCCGCGCCGCGTTCCGGGAGCGGTTCTGCCCGTACGACGACGGGCGGGCGGCGGAGCGGGTGGTGCGCCGCCTGGTGTTCGGGGAGGAGGGCCTGCCGCCGGTGATCCCGCCGGCCGAGCGCCATCCGGTGCCGTCGGCGGCGGAGTCGGCGCGGGGGCGTGCCCCGGTCGCCGGCAGGGCCACCGCGCCGGCTGTGCCACGGCCGGCTGTGCCGCGACCGACCGGGCCGGGTCCCGTCGCGGGTCCCGTCGCGGGTCCTCTCGCCGGGTCCGCCGCGGAGCGCCGGTGACCGCCGCCGTTCCCCCCGCGGGAACGCCCCTGGCCCCCGGTCCGTCGCGGCCCACCCCGAGCCGGCCGACCACCTGGCGTCCGGCCGGCGGCCCCGGGCGGGGACGGACCCGGGCGGGGATGGACGGACCCGGGCGGGGACGGACGGACCCGGGCGGGGACGGACGGACCCGGGCGGGGACGGACGGCGTCCGGCCGGCGGACCCCGACGCGGACGAACTCACTCGATGCGGTGACCTGAGGGCGCACCACTGACGGCACCGGGCATATAAGAGCAATGCACCGCATGCGATGTACGCCCGGTACGCCCTGCACCGGATGCACGCCCTGCCCCGGGCGTGCGCCCCGCACACCCGGCCGGTCCCGCCGGGCCGGTACGCCCCGCGGCGCCGCGGTCCGGTGAGCACCGGCACGCTGCTGCCGCCGCGGGGCGCCACGGCCCTGCGCGGCGGCCGGCCCCGGCGGCCCACCCCGTACCAGGTCGCGGGCGTGGTGTTCTGGCTGGTGATGACGCTGGCGTACTGGCGGGTGCCGCTGTGCTGCGACGCCGGCCAGCACGCGGCGGTCATCGAGCGGCTCCGGGCCGACCTGCTGCATCCCCGCCACCCGATGGCCGACCTGCCGGGCGCGGGCAGCCCCTACTACTCGCCGTACACCGTCGCGCAGGGCGTGTTCGCCCGGCTGACCGGGTGGCACGGCTGGGCGGTGGTGCGGCTCGCCGGGCCGGTGAACCTGCTGGTCCTGCTGACCGGCCTGGGCCGCTTCGTACGCGTACTGACCCCGCGGTCGTGGGCGCCGGTGCTCGCGCTGGCCGCGATGACCCTGCTGTGGGGCACCGCCCGGATGTGGTGGAGCGGCTACCTCGGCCTGCTGTCGATGACCGGCAACCTGGGCTATCCCTCGACCTTCGCCATCGGGCTGACGTTCTGGGCGTGGGCGCTGACCGGTTCCCGGGCGCGGAACGTGCGGAGGGTGCGCTACGTCGGCCCCGACGGGTTGCCCGGCCTGGCCGGCTACGCGGCGCTGGGTGCGCTGTACGGGGTGATCGCGCTGATCCACCCGATCACCTCGGTGGCCGCTCTGATCGGCGGGGTGTCGCTCGTCGCGGGGTGGCAGCGCGGCCGGCGGGCGGCGGTGGCGGCGCGCTGGGCGCTGGCCGCCGCGGCGGCCGTGCTGGTCGCCGCCGCCTGGCCGTACTTCGACGTGTTCGTGCTGCCCGCCGACGGCAGCGTGGACGCGATGCACCGGCAGCTCTACGACGATCTGCCCGGCCGGTTCTGGCTCGCTCTGGTGCTCGGCCTGCCCGCGCTGGGGCTCCGGGTCCGGCGCGAGTCGTGGCGGGACCCGCTGGTGCTGATGTTCGTGCTGGACTGCGCGGTGGCGGCGTACGGCTGGGTCAGCGGCCATTACACCTACGGCAGGATCCTCGGACTCGCCGTCGTGCCGCCGCAGTTCGCGCTCGCGGTCGAGCTGGCGGCGCCCCGGCCGTGGGGCGCGGGGCGGCGGGCGCTGGCGGCGGCCGCAGCCGCGGGCGCCTGCCTGGGGTTCCTCACGGTGCAGGCGGGGGCGGTGGTACCGCGATGGCTGGACCCGGTGGGGTCCGAGCAGCCGCCGGACTGGCCCTCGTACGCGTGGGCGGCGCGCTACATGGCCCCCGGCGAGGTGGTGATCGCCGACGGCCGCCGGGCGGTCCGGTCGATCGCGGGCTACGGCCCGAACCTCGTCGCGCCGCCCTGGCCGGACCCGGCGCTGCCGGAACCGCGGCGGCGGCAGCGCCTGGCCGACGTGCGCGCCTATCTGGCACCCGGTTCGACCCGCGCCGAGCGCGCCGCCGTGGTCCGCCGCTACCACGTGCGCTGGCTGCTGCTGGGCCCCCGGGACCCGCTGCCCGAGGAGGCGGTGGTGGTGGCGTGGAGCCACCGGACGGGTGAGGTGCTGGCCCGGGTCGGTTGATCGCCGCCGGGCCGGACCCGGACCGGGTCGGAAACGGGTACCGGACCGGGTCGGAAACGGGTGCCGGACCGGGTCGGACCCGGTCCGGCCTGCCGTCGACCGGTGACTCCTGCGACCGGTGACTCCTGCGACCGGTCACTCCTTCACCCGGTCCACGCGCCGGCCCGGTCACTCGGCCACGCGCTCACTCGGTCAGTCGGTCACTCGATGACGAGGTCGACCGGGATGTTGCCGCGGGTGGCGTTGGAGTAGGGGCAGACCTGGTGCGCGGTCTCGACCAGCTTGCGGCCGGTGGCCTCGTCGACACCGTCGGGCAGCTCCACCCGGAGGGTCACGGCCAGGCCGAAGCCCTCGCCCTGCTTGCCGATGCCGACCTCACCGGTGACGGCGGCCTGGCTCACGTCGACCTTCGCCTGGCGGCCGACCAGGCCGAGCGCACTGGCGAAGCAGGCGGCATAGCCCGCGGCGAAGAGCTGCTCGGGGTTGGTGCCCTGACCGGTGCCGCCCATCTCCACCGGCACGGCGAGCTGGAGGTCGACCTTGCCGTCGGAGCTGACGGCCCGGCCCTCACGGCCGTGGGTGGCGGTGGCGACTGCGGTGTAGAGCGCGTCCATGGGTGTCCATCCCTCTCAGATCACGGGCAGGCGGCCCTCTCCGGCCGCCTCACGGCCATAAGTAGAGCACACAATTCAATTGTGCTCAACTAAATTTCCCGAGGGCTACCCTGGAGCCATGACGAGCTGCACCGCTTCCCCCGCCCCCGAAGAGGACTGGCTCCGCCTCGACCGCCAGATCTGCTTCTCCCTGCACGCCGCGACGCGCGCCTTCAACGGCGTCTACCGCGTGGCCCTCAAGGACCTCGGCCTCACCTACCCGCAGTACCTGGTGATGCTGGTGCTCTGGGAGCGGGGCGAGCAGCCGGTCAAGAAGCTGGGAGAGCACCTGCGACTGGACTCCGGCACACTGTCGCCGCTGCTGAAGCGACTGGAGTCGGCAGGGCTGGTACGGCGGGAGCGCAGCGCCCGTGACGAACGGTCGGTGGACGTGCGGCTCACGCCGGAGGGGAGGGCCCTGCGCGAGCACGCCCTCCAGGTGCCGCGAAAGATCGCCGCCGCCACCGGTTTCGACTTCGACGAGATGCGCGATCTGCGCGAACGACTCGACCGGCTCACCGCCGCGCTCGACGCGGCCGCCCTCGACGACGCCGCGCTCGCCGAAGGCGCCGGAGTCGCCTGAGCCCTCCCCGGCCCCGCGGAGCGCACCCGTCCGGGTCGCCCGGACCCCGGTGCAGCCGCCGTCCGGTACCGCGGTGCCGTCGACGCCCTTCGCCCGGGCGGCGGGGGCGGACCCGACGGCGCCGCCTGCTCAGAGCGCCTTGAGGGCCTCGCACGTCGCGCGGGCCAGTCCGTCCAGGTACGCCCTGGCGGGCTTCGGACCGCGGATGACCACCGAGCGCCAGTACAGCGGACCGGAGATGAGGTCCAGCGCCAGCTCGCGGTCGAGCCCCGGGCGCACCTCGCCGCGCGCCTCGGCCGCCGCCACGATGCCGCTCGCGACGCTCTCCTGCCCCTGGCGCAGCGCCTTCTGCATCGCCTCGTCGATGTCCGGGTTGCGGGCCGCCTCGGCCTGCAGATCGGGGATGACCTGGGAGGCCACGGGATGGCGGAGGGCGCGTGAGGTCACCTCGAACAGCAGCCGCAGATCGCCCTCCAGACTGCCGGTGTCCGGCACCGGCAGGCCCATCACCGCAAGCGCCGACACCACGTCGAGGACCAGGTGGAGCTTGGACCGCCACCGCCGGTACACCGCGGTCTTGCCGACACCCGCACGCCGCGCGATGCCCTCGATGGACATGCGCGCGTAGCCGACCGAGGCGAGTTCCTCGAAGACGGCCTCACGGATGGCTTCCGTCACGTCCTCGCGCAGGACGGCGGCCCCGGCGGGCCGGCGGCGCGGACGCGGCGGTGAGCCGTCGGCGTTGGTGCTCATGGCATCAGCATAGGGCGTAGCGACGAAACGGTTGCGTTCCGACGTCGGATCGGCTTACGCTCACGTTGCGACGATACGGTCCCGTTCCGACGTAGGAGCAGTTCGGAGAAACCGGAACACACGGTGGCCCACCGCAGTACCCACCGCGGACCGTCACGGCGCGACCCCCCTCCCCCCGAACGAAAGCTGCGGATGTGAGCCAGGTTCTCGACACACCGCCCCGGCTGCCGGGCACCGCGGACGAGCTGGACCCCGCGGCGCTCGCCGCCCGGCACGGCCTCTCGGTCAGCGGTGAACGCCCCTCCCTGCCGGACTACGTCCGCCGGCTGTGGGCGCGCCGCCACTTCATCACGGCCTTCGCCACCGCCAAGCTCACCGCCCAGTACAGCCAGGCGAAGCTGGGCCAGCTCTGGCAGGTGATGACCCCGCTGCTCAACGCGGCCGTCTACTACTTCATCTTCGGCGTCCTGCTGGGCACCAAGAAGGGCGTGGACGACTTCGTGCCCTTCCTGGTCACGGGTGTGTTCGTGTGGACGTTCACCCAGAGCTCGGTGATGGCGGGCACCCGTGCCATCTCCGGCAACCTGGGCCTGGTGCGGGCCCTGCACTTCCCGCGCGCCGCACTGCCGCTGTCCTTCTGCCTGCAGCAGCTCCAGCAGCTGCTGTTCTCGATGGCGGCGCTGATCGTCATCCTGCTGGCCTTCGGGGTGCCCGTCGGGGTCTCCTGGCTGCTGACGGTGCCCGCGCTGGTGCTCCAGTCCGTGTTCAACGCCGGCCTGGCAATGATCATGGCGAGGATGGGCGCCAAGACCCCCGACATCGCCCAGCTGATGCCGTTCCTGCTGCGCACCTGGATGTACACCTCCGGCGTGATGTGGAGCATCGACGCCACCCTGCGCAACAGCGACCTGCCGCACTGGCTGGTGACCGTGCTGCAGTGCAATCCGGCAGCCGTCTACATCGACCTGATGCGCTTCGCCCTGATCGACAGCTACGGTGCATCCCAGCTGCCCCCGCACGTGTGGGCGGTCTCGCTGGGCTGGGCCCTGGTCATCGGCGTCGGCGGATTCATCTACTTCTGGAAGGCAGAGGAGACCTACGGCCGTGGCTGAGCAGACCCTCACCGACATCCCCGAGCAGACACAGGCTCCGCACCCGCAGACCGCCGGAGCCCCCGCGGAACGCATCCCCACCGTCGTCGCCGACGGCGTCGACATCGTCTACCGGGTCAACGGCACCGGCTCCGGCCGCGGCTCCGCCACCGCGGCCCTCAACCGCATCCTGCGCCGCAAGCAGACCGAGCAGGCCGCCGGGGTGCGCCGGGTGCACGCGGTGAAGAAGGTCTCGTTCATCGCCTACAAGGGCGAGGCGATCGGACTGATCGGCACCAACGGATCCGGCAAGTCGACCCTGCTGAAAGCCGTGGCGGGCCTGCTCCCGGTGGAGCACGGCAAGATCTACACCGACGGCCAGCCCTCGCTGCTCGGCGTCAACGCCGCCCTGATGAACGACCTGACCGGCGAGCGCAACGTCCACCTCGGCGGTCTGGCGATGGGCATGTCCCGCGCCGAGGTCAAGGAGCGCTACGACGACATCGTCGACTTCTCCGGCATCAACGAGAAGGGCGACTTCATCACCCTGCCGATGCGCACCTACTCCTCCGGCATGTCGGCCCGCCTCCGCTTCTCCATCGCCGCCGCCAAACGCCACGACGTGCTCCTCATCGACGAGGCGCTCGCCACCGGCGACGCCAAGTTCCAGCGGCGTTCCGAGGAACGCATCCGGGAACTGCGCAAGGAGGCCGGCACCGTGTTCCTGGTCAGCCACAGCAACAAGTCCATCCGCGACACCTGCGAGCGCGTGCTGTGGCTGGAGCGGGGCGAACTGCGCATGGACGGCCCGACCGAGGAAGTGATGAAGGAGTACGAGGCCTTCACCCGGCGCTGAGACCGGTCCGCCGGTCCGCACCACGGACGCGGCACCGGCGGGCACTCCCCCGCACGGGAGAGGGGGGGGGGGGGGGGGGGGGGGGGGGGGAGAGGAGGG